>CAYVUX010000389.1:0-4187 GCA_964455075.1 uncultured Desulfobacteraceae bacterium
TAAATTCAGAACTCCTGACCTAGGTCATTAAGGATGTGAAACATAAGCGTAGCGCTGTGAATTGTAAGACCCTGAAAACTGGTCCCCCGAGGACTAATTCTCCGGAAATACCGTTTCATTAAATTTTCCGCTGCTTTTTATAAAAACCATCGTTAAATTAGTTGGTTACTGGCTTATGTCAGGAGTTCTGAAATTAGGTCTTTTCCACCGCAGGCGGACGGCGTTTTTTGCCTTTCAATCAGGAAAGGCAAAAAGAATCCTGTCTATCCTGTCTAAACGAGGAACAGAACTATGTCGTCCTCCGAAGAAGGATCCGCCCGATACAGCCGGTTTGCCCTTCCCCCTCATATCCTCGAAAACTCCGCAAACCGACCCAGCATATACCACCCGCACCTACGTCTTCCTGCTGGCCTCTTTTGCTGCTTTAGCAGCATGGCGTTTGTTCTTGGCCAGCATCGGCCAAGGACAACATATCATCCCATCCTGTTCATCAAGTCCGCCTCAGGCGGACGGGCGGTTTCACCCTCCCAACGCCGTACTGGCAGTGTCCTCAAAACTGCCCGGCTTTAACCACCAGGTACTACCGCCTTCGCTTAATCCTGTCCATCCTGTAAATCCTGTCTAACGAAAACCAAAAAAACCCCCCCGGATTACCCTATTTCTTCCCCAAATACGCCTTGATCACCTTGGGATTATTCTGGATTTCCTCAGGGCTTCCTTCCGCGATCTTGTTGCCGAAGTCCAGGACCGCGACCCTGCTCGTAATATCCATGACCACGCCCATGTCGTGTTCGATCAAAACAATGCTGGTGCCATTCAGCTCATTAATGTCAATAATGAACCTGGCCATGTCTTCCTTTTCTTCCACGTTCATCCCCGCCATGGGCTCGTCCAGCAGGATGACCTGGGGCTCCTGAACCAGCGCCCTTCCCAGTTCCACCCGCTTGCGCAGACCATAGGACAAGGTTCCCACCACGTGGTCCCGGATGTCTTCGATTTCCAGCAGCTTGATGACATCCTCCACCCGTCTCCTGTGGGATATTTCCTCCCGCTTGCTTCTGCCGAAATGGAACAAAGAGGCGAAGACGCCATACTTCATCAGGATATGCCTCGCCGCAAGCACGTTGTCCAGCGTGCTCAATCCCGTGTACAGCTCAACATTTTGAAAGGTCCTGGAAATGCCCAATTGAGGAATGCGGTGCGGAGGAACCTTCACCAGATCTTTGTCCTGAAAGAGGATCTGCCCCTCCTGGGGGGTGTAGAATCCGCTTATGCAGTTGAGCAGGCAGGTCTTGCCGGCCCCGTTGGGCCCTATAACCCCCAGGATCTCCCCCTTTTTCAACTCCAGGCTCACACGGTTCAAAGCCACCAGGTGCCCGAAATGAAGGCTTATATCGGAAAGGCTTAAAAGATAGGGGTCGTCCTTCGGCATGGCCGTGTCCTCTGCTGCTGACCGGTCAACTTTTTCCTGACCCAAAACCACGGACTACCAGGAGCTATGCAAATAATCCCGCCCAAAGGGCGGGGCTTCGACTTAGCCCCCTATAAGGGGACAATCGTCATTCCGGACGATCGATGCGAAGCAAAGAGAAATCCGGAATGCAAGAAAATGGGTTCTTCCGGAATTCGGGTACCTCTTAGAACTCAGATAGCCCTGCTCGCTCCTACAGGGACTCGGAAGCGCTTCTGTAGGAGCGGCGTAAGCCGCGAACCGACGCTACCCGGGCGGCTAGGGTCTTCCCCGAGAAAATCTCTTCTACAAGCAGGCAACCCGGTTTCTTGGCAACCCAAAGCCGCTTCAGTCACCGGTCCGGACACCTGTCCGGAGCTTGTTCGCGGGCAAGCCCGCTCCTACAGGATGGTCGGAGCATCTTCTCTGAGGGAGCGGAGCCGGGCCAAAATCAGAATGCTACGATTTTTCATTTCCCCTTCAAAGACATAACGATGCGAAAACCGGATGAACCATCTTTATTTGGCAACCATTAGGTATCCCTTTTCCGGAATCCAGGAAAATGTCATCATGTGCCAATCCACCTTCCACGCACACAAGGCGCAGTTTTCTACAGCGACCCGAATGGGCTCATTTCAAATATGAAAATCTTTAAAAAGAGATGCCCCGCGCACCCAGCCCGACGCAGAACCGCAATGGGTAAGCATCGTATCCAATCACACGAAAAAGGTCAACAAAAGGCGTATCATCGAAGGGTCAATCTTCATTCCGGACGGACGACGCGAAGGATAGAGAAGGATCCGGGATCGATTCTGCCGCCCCGATGAAGGCCGGAGCCTGGTGTCCGGCCCCGGAAACGGCTTCTACCATCCACGACTCACGACTCAGGGCATCACTACTGACAACAACCGTTCCGTGTCCAGCTTGCAAAGCCCTGCCTTTTTACCACTGTCTGGCATACCCTCTGAAAACCTCTCCCACGTGCCATTTCACAAAAGTCTGCTCCGGATAATAGGAAGGCCTTTGAGGCGGTCTGATTTCTCGTCCGTGAAACGCCATAAGCCATTCCTGAAAACCGACGGTGCCATGTACGAATTCCGAAACTTTCATCTTCCTGTCATCACCCAGGGTGAAGGCCCTCTGTCAAAAAGCTTGTGATGCATGGTGCAGAGGCAAATGCCGTTATTATCCTCGTCGGGGCCGCCGGCCTGATGCCACTTGATGTGCGCCGCTTCCAGACCAACCAGGGAATCTCCCACTCTGACGTCGAATCCGCACACCGCGCAGCGGTATTCATAGGCCCTCAGGACCCGGTCCCGGAAGTGCGGATCACGAATCTTTGCCTTGGCTGCCACATCCTCCAGATCAATACCCACGGCCTGCAAAATGTCCTCGTGGATGGAAGCCGGAAAGTGGGCATTCAATATCCGAGACACAATCCCGGCCAAAAGCGCGCGGTCAGATTGGAGTTGACGATACACATCACTCGCGAAGCCTCCATGTACGTTATGCTTGAGCAGTTCAGTTTTCGGAACATCGCCGCTGGCATTTTTGGATTCCAACCTATCCGTCTCCATCACTTCCCAAAGCCCGTCGCGCTGGAGGCGCCAGAACGGATACTCCGGGTGATAGCTTTTTCGAGACGGTCCAAATTCGACCAGTAGTTTTTTCAGGTCTTGATCTATCTCGGAGTAGGGAATCAGCCGGCCTTCACCTCGCAGACAGCACCCCAGGGCATAGAGAAAAAGCAAGGGCTTATGCGGCGCTCTTTGGCCGCGCCTTTTCCATACATTCAAGGCGTCAATTCGTGTCTTGATCTCGTCTTTCTTCATAAGCGCTGGAAGCTGGCCTGGCTCAGTCAGAATGTATATCCCTGTTCATTTTCCATTTTTCGGTACGGCAGAGGAAAAAGCTCCGCACGCAAGTGGCGCGATGTTTTGCTGACATTGGATGAGATGAGATGATAAGGATTTCCTTTTTTAGGGGACTACAATAGGCTAAAAGGGCTTGTGTGTCAAACTCAAAGGAAACGCATGATGTAGTGGGGAAAGGAGGAGAAAGGAAGAACAAGTTGGTGAAGTATGACAGATGTCTATGCAGTGGAACAGAGTAATGGATTGATTCTTCCAAAACTCCTGAAAACAAAGGGAGTCAGGACAGAGGTTTCCAACAAGCACCATTTTTCTCATTTCAAATCAACTTGCATAGGCGTCCGGATACTCGACGTCCATGAGAAGCCATTCATCAAGGACGAATTTCTGGGACTCTGTGTCCTCAACATATTTGACTTTTGTGATTGGCGGGATCTTCTTTTTAGGTGGCGGCCTTGTTTTCCTTTCCAAGAGCCCCGAGTGCTTGAGGATCTTTTTGACGACCTCTTGATCCTGGATAAAGGCGATGATCTTCATGGGTCCCTGGCACTTGGAACACAAAAGGGGATCCACTTCATAGATTTTTTGAATCAGTCTGGCCCAGTTTTTTCGAAACTCCTTTGAAGAGGCGTCCGGTTCTAAAATGGCGGGAATGAGGCGTTCCTGATCGTGGTTTTTGCGTTTGTCTCGGCTGAAATTACTATAATGCCCGTAGTAGCGAACCATTTGCTCGCCTTTGTTGGGAACATGGGAACACATGGCGGCAAGCCATTCAAGGGCATCAAAGGTTGTCTCCTTTTCAGGTTCTTCCGGAAAATGGATACCTAGCGGCTGCAGAAGGATTCATCCTGTTCTTGCGTCCTTAT
>CAYVUX010000390.1:0-4173 GCA_964455075.1 uncultured Desulfobacteraceae bacterium
GCGGCGGGAATACAGGTCAGAGAAGAAGATTTCGGACTGCTTTTTTACAACATGGAAGGCCCCCGCCTGTTTTTTCTTTCCTCAGGCGGCCTGCTGCAGACGAAATTTTTTCAGGGACACTGGAGCCTTGAGGAATGGATCGAGATGGAATTCGGAGCAGAAGATATCCCGCCGGAAAAAGTGAGGGACCTCGCCGTGAATCTGTTTCAGCTCAAAAAAAAGGGAGTGATCGTTGAGTGCTGAGATGGCGCGAACCGGCCTGAGGGCCCCGGTCAACGTAACGTGGGAAGTTACGTTGCAGTGCAACTTGAGCTGCATTCACTGCCTGTCGGATGCGGGGAAAGAGCATCCGATGGAGCTAACGCAAGCCGAAAGTCTGTCCCTGATCGATGAACTCGCATCTTTGCGGGTTTTTCAGGTGAACATCGGAGGAGGGGAACCTTTCCTTCGTACGGGGTTTGTCGACCTTCTGGAATATGCGCACAAAAAGGGCCTGGTGACGTGCGTCAGCACGAACGGCACGTTGATTGACCGCAGCCTCGCCCGGCGCCTAGCCCGGATGAGGCTGCTCTACCTCCAGGTGAGTCTGGACGGAGCGAGCGAGGAAGTGAACGATCGCATTCGAGGAAGAGGAACGTTCCGACGTGTGCGGGCGGCGCTGGACCGCCTTTCCTCGGAAGGCGCCGCCTTCAGCATCAATACGGTTTTGACCCGGACCAATTACCCCGAGTTGGACGAGCTGCGAAGCTTGGCAGGGCGATACAGGGCGGATCTCAGGGTTTCCCGTTTTCGGCCTTCCGGCCGGGGAAAGGACTCTAGGAAAGAGCTGGGCCCAAAAACCCACCATCTGGAGTCCTTCGCGCGATGGTTGGAGGAGGACGACCTGGTCCGCACCGGCGATTCTTTTTTCAGTCTCACATCGGAGCGTCGCAGGCGGAAAGGTCTGGACATGTGTGGTGCGGCCAAGATGACCTGTTGCGTGTCACCCGAGGGAAACGTGTATCCGTGCGCCTTTTTGCAGGAGCCGGAGTTCTTGGCGGGCAGCATTCGTTCTGCTTCGCTGAAGGAATTATGGGAGCAATCCCCCGTATTCAAGCAGTTCCGCAACCTCCGTGTCGACACTTGTATGGACTGCGCCCGGTTTGATGTGTGCCGCGGAGGGTGTCCTGCCATGGCTTATCATACTTATCATGACATCGCTATGCCGGACCCTGAATGCCTCATGAACCTGAAAAGATCGGGGTTAGCAGTTTAGGAATCATCTAGCCAATGTTCGATACTTTGTTTTCGCAGCTGAGAACCGGACGGACCTTATGGCCCAATCGGATCTGTTTTCTGACACATCGGACCAATTTTGCACGCAACGGCCGATTGAACAACCGGCTTACAGCCTATTATGAACGGCGTGCCCGGGGCGGCTGCGGAGCCATTGTGGTCGGGGAGCTCTGCATCCACCCCCACGACCGTCCGTGGGAATCCATGATCGAAGCGTACCGGGACGAGGTTGTGGAGGACTATGCCCGGCTGACGGACGCGGTTCACGTCCATGGCACGAAGGTGTTCGCTCAACTGCGTCATCATGGATTTCAGTCGGGCGCTGCCGTGAGCCGACGGCCCGTTCTCGGCCCCTCGGCGTGTGCGGACATTGTGTTCGGCGAAACCGCAAAGGCCATGGAGCCGGAAGACATAGAGGAATTGACTAAGGCCTTCGCCCGAGCCGCCGTTCTTGCAAGAGATGGCGGCTTCGACGGGGTGGAAATCGACATGGGCCCGGAGTCGGTCCTCCGGCAATTCCTCTCCCCGATCAGCAACCACCGGAATGATGCCTACGGCGGATCCTTTGAAGATCGTATGCGGTTTCCCTTGGAAGTCGTCGACGCGGTTCGACAAGCAGTGGGTTCCCTGCTCACGATCGGTGTCCGTCTATGCGTGGACGAGAGGTTCTGGGGCGGCATCAGCCCGAAGGATTCCAGGCAGGCGGCTGGCCTGCTCGAAGCATCCGGGCAGGTCGATTTCCTGATCGTTTCGCTAGGCACTTTTTACAACCTGCACCTTGCGGTCCCGTCCATGTTCGTTCCTTTTGGCTTCACGGTGGAACTCTCAGAGCACATGAAGGAATCCGTGGGCCTGCCGGTGGTGGCGAGCCACCAGATCGAATTCCCGCACCAGGCCGAACAAATTCTGGCCGCCGGAAATGCGGACGCAGTGGGCCTGGTTCGAAACCTGATTTGTGATCCCGATGCTCCGCGAAAGGCGAAAGAGGGCCGATTCGATGAAATCCGTCACTGCCTTCGTGGAAATGAGGGGTGTGTCGGCCGAATCAACAGAGGGGCCGATCTCGGCTGTGTGCAGAATCCATCCGCCGGGTTTGAATCCCGGTCCGGGCCGGCAACTCTCCAAAGGATAGGCGATCGGAAGGACATTTTGATCTTGGGCGGCGGACCGGCGGGCCTCGCGGCGGCCGTGGCTGCGGCAGAGAGGGGTCACAGGGTCAGGCTCTGGGAATGCCGCACAGAACTCGGGGGCCAGGTCCGCCTGATTCAAAGACAGCCGGGCCGGGATGGGATGGGGAAAATGATCCAATACATGTCAAATGCCTTGAAGCGGCTCGGAGTGGAGGTATCTACCGGGACCCCCGCCACGTGCGAGATGATCACGGCGGCTGACCCCGACGCAGTGATTGTTGCCACTGGCTCCCGGCCCATTCGGAAACCTGTGCCGGGTGAGTACGGTCCCCCTTTGGTCCTTGATGTTTGGTCGGTTCTGGAGGAAGCCTACCCTGTGGGTGACTGGGTGCTCTTCATAGACGAAAATGGGGGTCACCACGCAACGGGAACGGTTGAGTATATGGCGGACTGCGGTCGAAAAATCGATATGGTGACCAGTGAACCGTTTATCGGAATAGATCTGGCGGCTACAGGTGATCTCTACATGACCAGGCAGCGGCTCCTACAAAAAGGGGTGACTTTCACCTGCGACACGGTGATCGACGGGATTCAAGGAGGCCGGGTCGAAGGGCACCACCTTTTCTCTAACCAAGAGGTGGTGTTGGAAGGCTATGACACGATCGTCCTGGACATGGGAGATGGAGTGGAGGACGCTCTGTACCGCTCGTTGAAAGGGAAGGTGCGGGTCTTGTACCGGGTGGGCGACTGCGTCGCACCCAGAGGACTCGGCTCCGCCGTGTGTGAAGGCAGCCGACTGGGAGAAGAACTATGACCGAATTTCCCTATCTCTTCTCCCCGCTTTCAATCGGTACTATCGTAGTGCCGAACCGGATCCACTTTGCCTCGCACCTGACCAACCTCGGCGCGGAAAATCGTATCAGCGACCGGCATGTTTTTTATTACACTGAGCGGGCGAGGGGCGGGTGCGGGCTGATCACCACCGAAGAGCTGAGTGTCCATCCCTCCGATCATCCCTACGAGTACTTGGTGAAGGCATTCGATCCAGGGGTCGTCCCGGGATACCGCCGTCTGACGCGAGCAATTCACGAGACCGACACCAAGATATTCGTCCAGCTGAACCACAATGGCATGCAGGGGCATGGGCGCTTCACCAGACGAGCAGTATGGGGCCCGTCGCCGGGCAAAGATCCTATCTTCCGGGAGACGGCCAAGGAAATGGAGATCGAGGAAATTCAGGAGTGCATCGCGTATTTTGCCCAATCTGCGGTGTACGCCGTCGAGGGTGGGTTCGACGGCATCGAACTGCAGCTCGGTCACAGCTCCCTGATCCGCCAATTTCTGTCTCCGGCCACTAATTTCCGGGAGGATAATTACGGCGGCAGTTTTGAGAACCGGCTACGCTTCTGTTTGGAGATCATTGACGCGGTTCGGGCCGCCGTGGGATCGGAACAGCCGCTGGGAGTGCGACTGAATGCCGACGAAATGCACCCTAGGGGCGGCATCACGCTGGAGGAGAGCCGCCGGATCGCCTGCAGGCTCGATGCCACTGGGAAGATTGATTACATGGACCTGAGCCTGGGGACCTTCCATCATCTATTCCTAGTGGAGGGTTCCATGCATACGCCCCTCGCGTACACGGTGCCCCTGGCGGCAGGCATCCGTTCCGTGATCCGCCTTCCGGTGTTCTGTACCAACCGGATCAACGATCCCCACTTGGCGGAGAAGATCCTGGAAGACGGTCATGCGGATATGCTCGGTATGGTGC
>CAYVUX010000391.1:0-4144 GCA_964455075.1 uncultured Desulfobacteraceae bacterium
GCATTAACAACTTCTACGATTGAGTAACAGTTTTCGTCAGAAAGGGGGTTATGCAAGGCTCTCGAATATCGGCAGAAAGGAGTCGACGCATGTCGAAGAAAGATGAAAATCTGAAGATGATCAACAAGTATTTGGAGGAGCAATTCCCGGGGCAGGAAATTGTCCCATCGGATATCAAGGGATTGATGGAGGATCGTCCCGATCAATTTTTTTATAGCTTCCAGGTTGGTGGCAAATACCTCCTGGCGGTGGTTCGCGCTACGGTGGAAGAGGAGACGGTTTTCCCCATACTTGAAGGAAAGCAAATCGGCGAAAAGATGAGAAGCCACCCCAATTCGTACGTCGTGTTGGAAAAGGGCGATACCGGAAAAGGGCCTGAAGTGAAAATAAAGGAGGTTGCTTCCTGACCTGTTGCGCGTTGCCCCCGTTACGGGCTTCCGCCCGACGCAGTGAATCCATCCAGTCGAATAGAAACTTCCCCCTCTCTGTGGGCTCTGCGTCTCTAGTCCCGTCCGTGACGGGACGGGCGAGAGCTTCCCTTCTCTTCCTCAAGCCGACCGGAGCCTGCAGGAAGTGCGGTTTCAAAAACTGTTCCTCAGCCTGATCGAATACACCCAAGGTGATCCACCATCCTCCATGCAACGCCGTATCTTCTCCACCCCCAATTCCGGCGAAGGCGAATGGCATTTTTGCCCTCCATCAGGGAGGGCAAAAAGAATCCTGTCCATCCTGTAAATCCTGTCCAAATTCAAGAATTCAACCGGCCCGGGCGGTTTCCCTTGATCCGCTTTCTACAACTGAAACGCAAACGCCACCCCGACCAGGTGTGCTTCGTAGTCGTCCACGCCCCGGATATGGTCCTCCTCGTATTTGTAAAATCCGTAGCGAAACCGCAGCGTCACCTTTTCGGTCATTTTCCGGGAAAAACCGAGAGAAAGCCCGTGGCGGTCGTTGTCGATTCCCAGGGGCAGTCCGTCGGCGGAGTTGTCCTCGAAATTATCCGACCAGCTGTACAGGTAGTCAAGCGTGAGGTCCGTCTTCTCCCCAACCGCCCATCCCGCGGTTCCGATGAAGGAATAGACATCACCGTCGTACTCGATCACTGACGCGGACTCGTTGTCAAAGCTTTCCGAGTTTACGTCCCTGCAGGAAAAGAGGCCTGTCAAATACATGCTGGGTATGGGTGTGGCCGTTACGCTCACGCTGTAGATGTCGGCGGCATAGTCGCCCGATTGGACGCTGCTCGGAGGGGTGGTCCGGGCCCAGGTGTCTATCTCGGTCTTGACGAGTTGATACCGGAAACTCGCCTTGACCGCGGATGTCATCCTGACTGTCGCTTTGGCGGAGATTTCATCCGTATCCAGGTTCTGTTCGTCAATAAAGGCCGAATATCCAGGTTCGGTGTCCCGTTTGTGGTTATAGACGTTCTCTCGACAACTGCGCTTGTAACGGGCGGACAGGGTAAGCCGGCGGACAGGGGAGGTGCTGAAACCGAGGGTATATCTCTCCCGGTCGGCGTCCGTGGTGACGCGTTCAAACGCCAATGCGCCCTCCTCCCATTCCCTCTCAAGCAGGTCGATGCCGTGCTGGGTCCATTTTCCTTCTGCATACAGGGACGTATAGGGGATTCCCGAATAACGGACCCCGACGGTCTCCATAAACCCGTCCTTGTCCATGCTGCTGCGCATTCTGGCTTCAGGGGATACGGCGCTCCCCCCGAAAGAAATCTCCGTGAGCCGTGCATCGGTATCTCCCTCCGTCTCCGTGAATTCCGCCTGGAATCCGCCGTAGAAGCTCAAATGCCGATACGGTCCGAACTGCGCGTTCACGTTCATCACATGACTTTCCTGATCGATGTCAATTGAATCCGCCCGCCAGTTCTTGTCGAACGGCTCGGGTCCAAAGGGTACGGTGAGCATGCTGAACGCGCCGTCGCCTTCGAGATCCGTCAAAAGGTAGCCCAGAGAAAAATAGATCTTTTCGCTGATATGGCTTTCCAGATGCAAGGTGTTGAAAAGAGCGTCATGCTCGTATTTCTCTGAAACCGTGACCTTTTCCGATGTGGCGGAATCAAGATCGCGTTCCTCTTCAAATCGGGCCGTCTCCGTCTTGTACTTTTCATATCGAAACCGGTCTCCTACGTGCACCTTGCCGATGTTGTGCTCCACTTCCACTCTGAGGATGTCCACTTCTTCATCCACTTCTTTGAACGAAGGAAATATCTTCCTGGACAACCCGCCCTCGGACACGCTGCCCCATTCAATAAGAGACTTCTTTCCTTCTTTGAACCGGTGTTCATATCCCACCACAATCCGCGGCAGGTCCGGGATCGTGATGCCCGCTTCCATGAGGAAGTTTCCGATATCCAGATGCATGTCTTTGTCCAAATCAAAGACCGGAACGGAAAACGGGCGAAAAAACCCTCCCGTGTCATCGAAATATTTCCGGTACTCCGTGTACTGTGCCCGAAAAAAGCCGTAATCTTCTTTCTCGAGTTGAAGATGAAAGTTGTAGTCCTCCTCCGGCACGATGGCGCGGCCTTCCATGCGGAGGCCCCAGTCTCCTTTCAGCGATTTTTCCAAGAGGAAGTGTTCCAGCCCCCCAGACCAGCCGTCCTGGACCCAATGATCTTCACGGGATTTCCCTTCGTCTCCGTCAACGCCCCTGTACTGCAGGACCGGACTCAGCTCAAAACCCAGCGAAGATTCCGGTTCTGCATCCTGGGAACAGGCGAGGCCGGCCCAGAAATGAATCGTTCCGAGCAGTATGCATATTATCGCGGATTGTTTTATCAGGGTATGCATCTCAATACCTCATATGCGGATTGATGTCGGAGCCGTGAACGGCCGTGTGGCAGCCGGCACTCCAGCAGGTTCCCTGGGCGAGATTCGACGTGTGGGAAAAATCGCCGATGGTTATTGAACGGGGCGTCGCAACCTGTGCATGGCATTTAAGGCAGAGGTTGTTGTCCCTTTCCACCAGCATCTTTTCATTGATCGATCCATGGGGCCGATGGCAGATCGTGCATCCCTCGCGGAGCGCCTCGTGCTCAAAGACTTTCGGTCTGGCCTTTTCCGGGTGGCACTGCCTGCAGACGTCGTTCTCCCTTCCCATTCTCATCCCCTTTGCTTTAAAAATGTCTTCTCCGTGGGGGTTGTGGCAGTTTGTACAGTTCAGCCGGCCTTGCTTTACGGGGTGGTGATACTGGAGACGGAAGGCGACTTTTACATCCATGTGACATTGAAAGCAGGTCTCCGGATTCTTTCCCGGGTTGATGATATGTTGACCCCTGCCTCCTCCCACTTCCAAATGGAGGCTGCCTGCCCCGTGGCACGCCTCGCAGCCCAGGATTTCACGGTCATCTCCGGCAATAAAAAGCCGGGAATGGGCTGTGTATTTGAAATTCTCTACCGTGCCTTCATGGCATAGCGCGCACGTTTCCATCCCCACCGGCTCGGCTCCCTTTATTGAGGCCGGGGTTGCCATGATGCGTTTCGAAGGGGCGCCGCACGAAAGAACCAGAATTGCAAAAAAGGCTGCGGCCAGGACCATGGAAATCGATATTTTTTTCATCTGCCTCCTCTCCCGTATCCGATGCTTTCCGATAACGCCGTTTTTGTCCGGCATACAGGCATTTGTTGCTTCTACTCTTCTTTGAGGTAAACCGGTCCGCAGATATCCCCGCGGGGATGTGTTTTCGTATGCAAATTGATGTACACATTGTCTGCACGGATCTCGGCGATGAGCTGCGACAATGGCCTGCCGCGCATAGCTCCGATCAAATCGTCTGCGGTGATGGTCCCCTCGGCCAGAAGCCCGTCAAATACGCGGGGGATGAGCTTCGGGGGAGGGCCCGGAGGATACAGCCACGCCACGGGGGTTCCTATTTCCCCGGCCTTTCCAAGGTGTAAGTGGGCCATGGTAATGCCCTCCACATTGTGGACCACAAGCTCATAGTGAAGCGCCGAACCGTCTTCTGAGAGCTGTAGCTCCGTCTCCGCCACGAATCGGCCTTCCACCCCCAAAGAACAATGAAACCCGGTCCCCTCAGCCGCTGAAGCCGCATCGGCCGATAGCCCGCACACCGGGAAAAACGCCGCAAGCCATATAAGAGTCAATCTTGGTTTTTTGAACATATTTCCAT
>CAYVUX010000392.1:0-4140 GCA_964455075.1 uncultured Desulfobacteraceae bacterium
TTCTGCAACTAATCGATAAAATTATCCATATGAACAAGAACAAAATCACCGTGGGGATCAGAATTATGGGCCTTGACATATGGCAATATAACAATTAAATATTAAAGTTTTTCCAAAAGGAGGAAACGTTGACATGTTCGACGGCATAGAGATTCGATGCCGCGCGTTTTGCAAAACGCTGCAAATCATTTGGCTCGCTGTGCTCATCTGCCTGATCACCCTGGTTCCCGGGGCCGTGCAGGCTCCTTGTACAGGCGGGCCTTTCCAGGCGCCCATAGTCGCCGCATCCATCCATCCACCCGCAGAGAAAAGGCCCCGCCCTCCTGCGGAAAAACCGGGCTATTCTGCGGAATCTCTCCGAGGAAAGGCTGCCGAGAGGTGCTATGACAGCATCGTAATGCAGGCGGCCTCCCGTCACAACGTGGAGCCCGCGCTTATCAAGGCGATCATCATGGCGGAGTCCGGATACAACCCCAGGGCCGTTTCCAAGAAAGGTGCCAGGGGCCTGATGCAGCTGATGCCCAATACGGCCAAGGCCCTTGGCCTGGAAGATTCCTTTGATCCCACACACAACATCCATGCCGGTGTAAAGTACTTCAAGAGGCTCCTGGAGCGGTTCGACAACGATGTGCGGCTTGCCCTGGCCGCGTACAATGCAGGGAGTAGGAAAGTTCGAGAATACAACGGAGTTCCTCCATTCGGCGCCACGAAGTGCTACATCGAAAAGGTCATGGAATACTACCGTCTTTACAAGGCCGATACCGAAGGGGGCAAGGGGAACGCGCACAGTGCATAAGGTTGTTTCCCGGGCTTTGGGGTTGCCCGGGTAGAGATGCGCCCGCCAGGGGGGAGCTCAAAGACAAGGTTGACCCTGTTCTATAAGGTAGGGTAAGGATAGGCAGGGACCGTTTCCCGTGCAGACGTCTTTGGCGAAGACTCCCGGCGAGCCGCAACCTTCCTGAAATCGCCGGGATAAAGGGCACGGACCATATCATCCGGCTCTCTAAGAAAGCAAAAAGAATGAAAATTGATCTTCACATCCATTCGAAGGATTGTTCGGATGGAAAAATGAGTCTTCCCGACATCTTTGACAGGGCCCGCGAGCTGGGGATCGGGCTGATGTCCATCACGGATCACGATTCCATTGAGTGCCAGGAATCCGCCGAGGTCCTGGCCATGCAAAGAAACATCCACTACCTCACCGGAGTTGAGCTGAATATATCCTTTTCCCACCCGGATTTTCTCAAAGGAAAACCCGTATCCCTGGATGTCCTGGGATACGACTACGATCCCCTGAACATCCCCTTGCTCAGGAAGATCCAAGAGTTGAAGCAGTATCGCCGGAAGCGGGCGGAGAAGATTCTCGAAAGGATCAACGACGAGCTCCTGAGAGAGCAGTTTGAGCCATTCACCCGCAGGGATCTTGAGGCGATAGAGGAAACCGTGGACGGGGCCTTCGGACGTCCTCACATTGCAAACTACATGATAAAAAAGGGAATTGTATCGGTCAGGCAGGAAGCATTTGACCGGTACCTGGTCAAATGCAACGTGCCCAAAATGCCTCTTTCCCTCGAGGAGGCTTCGGGGCTTGTGCGGGGAGCAGGCGGCAAGCTTATCCTCGCCCACCCTAACGACCCCAATGGAACCTCCCTCGTCAAATTGACGACATCCCTTGAAGAGCAGCAGCAGATCATTCTCGATTCCATGCTCCCGTACCTGGACGGCGTGGAGTGCTGGCATTCAAGGCATGATGAGGAAACCACAGAGACCTACCTCGCCTTTGCGGAGCGGGAGGGTTTGATGGTGACGGGCGGCTCGGATTGTCATCAACAGCCGGTGATCCTGGGAACCGTGGATGTACCCGACTACGTCTTCGAACAGTTCGGGCTGGAGGCAGGCGAATAATGGACTCGAGAACTGCGGGGGAAGAGCTCTATTGGCCTTGCGAGGATGTGTTGTTCTATGGATTCCGGGGTTGATTCTCTCAAAACGAGAATATTTGTAGCACAGAAGACGCTGCCGGCGGACTTTGTCCTGAAGGACGGGCGGGTCGTGAATGTGTTTACGGGAAGGATTGATCGCGCGGACGTGGCTTTCTCAGAGGGCGTCATTGCGGCGGTGGGGTCGGATTACTCCGGCCTGGAGGAGGTGAGTGTCGAGGGAAAGTGGATTGTCCCCGGTTTCATAGATGCCCACTACCACGTGGAGAGCAGCATGATGATCCCCTCCGAACTGGCCTCCGCTCTCCTTGTCCATGGAACCACGGCCATCGTGGCCGATCCCCACGAAATCGCAAATGTTCGCGGGCTGGAGGGGATTCGCTTTATGTTGTCTCAGAGTACGGGGTCCCCTGTTGACATGTTTTTTATGGCGCCTTCGTGCGTGCCCGCAACGGAGATGGAAACCGCCGGGTCCGCGCTCGGCGCTTCCGAACTTCGGGCCCTCCTTGAAGAAGATCGCATCCTGGGGCTCGGGGAAATGATGAACTTCCCCGCGGTCCTCGGGGGAGATCCGCAGGTACTGGAAAAAATACTCCTCTTTCGGCATCTTATTCTCGACGGCCACTGTCCGGGCCTGAGAGGCGAAGCCCTGCAGGCATACCTTTCGAGCGGCATTCGCTCCGATCACGAAACCACGTCCCGGGAGGAAGGTCTGGAAAAGATTCAGGCGGGTGCCGTGCTCATGATTCGGGAAGGCACTTCCGCGAAAAATCTGGAAGAACTTCTTCCCCTGATCGAGCCGGGAAACGCCCGCAGGTTTTGTCTCGTATCCGACGACCTCCATCCGGAGGATATCCGCAGCAGGGGGCATCTGGATTTTCTTCTCAAGAAGGCCGTGGGAAAGGGCCTGGATCCGGTCACGGCCCTTCGGCTGGTTACCCTGAATCCCGCGGAATACTTCGGCTTTAGGGACCGCGGAGCTGTGGCGCCGGGGTACCGGGCGGATCTTGCGGTTCTGGACGATTTTGAGAATTTCGAAATCCATTCGGTGTACAAGAACGGACGCAAAGCCGCAGAAGCCGGCTCTGTGGTGGCGTTTTCCGGCAAGAGCGGGCAGGAGCTGCCGGACTGGTGCGGCGTGCCTCTTAATGTCGCCCCTCTCGATCCGGAGAGCTTTCGCATTAGCGGACAAGGGGAAAAAGCCCGAATCATTAAGCTCATTCCCGGCCAGATTATCACTCGTATGGTTATTGAAGAAGTGGGCTCGAATAGGAAAGAGATCCTGTCCGACCCCCACGCCGATATCTTGAAACTCGCCGTCGTGGAGAGACACCATGCCAGCGGGAGAATAGGCCTCGGATTGATCCGAGGGTTTGGGCTCAAGCAGGGAGCGTTGGCCTCCTCCGTAGCCCATGACTCTCACAACATCATTGTTGTAGGGGTCCGCAGTGACGAAATGCTTCGGGCGGTCGAAGAAGTAAGAACCATGGGCGGGGGGCTCGCAGCGGTGTCCGGAGATCGCGTGATGGCAAGAGCGGCGTTGCCCGTGGGCGGACTTATGTCCACAAAGCCTCTGGACCTTGTGGTTCAAGACCTTGATGAAATCAAAAAAGCCGCGAGCGCACTCGGGTGCAGGTTGGAAGAACCCATTATGGCGCTTTCTTTCCTGGCGCTCCCTGTGATACCCGAGTTGAAGTTGACGGACCGGGGCCTGGTGGACGTAAAGAGCTTTCGGTTCGTTCCCCTGTTTGTGGATTCCGAGTGACACCCGCCCGGAGATAACGGCAACAGATCCGGCGCGCTTCCAACCCGGTGAGGTTTTTTCAGATACTTTCAAGGTCTCCGGCTTTGCCCTGGAGTCCAGACCACGGGGGAGAAGGGGAGTTCCATTATGGCCTCCATGAGAGCAGGTATCCTGTATAAGCACCAGCATGAGCCCGCCAGGGAAGAGGCGGCGCGTCTTCGGGGCTGGTTCAGAAAAAGGAAGGTGGAGGTCTTTACCGAGGAAATCGGGCCCGTGACCGGCGGGGCTGTTTTCGAGTGTCCCCAAGAGCTTTCGACCATACCCGGAGACACGGACTGGGTCGTGGTGTTGGGCGGAGACGGTACCCTGCTCGGCGCCGCACGCCGCCTGAGCGGATGCGGGGTACCGATACTCGGCGTAAACTTGGGGGGGCTGGGGTTTCTCACAAGCATCCCG
>CAYVUX010000393.1:0-4138 GCA_964455075.1 uncultured Desulfobacteraceae bacterium
AGAAGGCCTCAAGGAATTGAACCGCACCCTGAAAATCCCCAGCCTGGGAGAAGCCGTCAAGGTGGATCGAGAGGAATTCGACAAAAAAGTAGAGAAAATGGCCAGTGACGGGCTGGCAAGCGGAAGCCCGGGGAACAATCCGGTGGTTCCGGAAGTAGAAGAAATCGTCGAGCTCTACCACAGGGCCTGGTAGATTCTCCCTCGGCATCGAACGGTGGCCGTCGAAGACGTTCCCGATCCGAACGTCATTTGGCAAAAGAGACGGTGTCGCAATCCGAAAAAACGTCATTCCGGACGACCGAAGCGAAGCAAGGGAGATCCGGAATCCAGGAAAACGCCATCTTTTCAATAACTTCTGGAACCCGGATCGCGCCCTGTTTCAAAGGGCTTGTCCGGAATGACGTTTTTTCGGATTACGACACGGTCTCGCGGGTCCGACCGGATTGATTTGGAACGGGAATGCTTATGTCTCCAACGTTGCGTTCCGATTTGGAGGATTTCCCGTTTCAGCCAGGGACAGGGTCCCGCTTGCCAGGCGATCGTTTCCGGTGGAGGCGGTCGCCTGAAAAAGGAAAAGCCCGCCGTAGTGCTTCTTGAGCGAAGACTCCAACCGAATTGTTCGCCCGGGCCCGGCCGGGGACGGAAATTTCATGTTCACGTTTGCGAGGACGAAACGGGGCGGCGAAGCCCGAGTGTTCTTGTCGCGGGTCTTCTTCCAGGTGAGGCCCTGCAGCAGCCCGCTCGCCTGGGCAAGGGCTTCCGTGAGGAGCACCCCCGGAATGATCGGTTCGCCGGGAAAATGCCCCGCGAAGAAAGGTTCGTCTCCTGAGACATCCCACTCCGCAATAATTTGCGCGTTTGGTTCGAAGCGCATCACCCGGTCCACAAAGAGAAAGGGACTCCGGTGCGGAAGAATCTGCCGGATTACGGACCGGTCATAAAGCGACTCCACGGGCACAACACCCCTCCTCCTTTTCTCACTTGATGCCCTGGATGCGGGCGGTGTTCAGGCTGGTTGCGACTTTCAGCACACCGGAGTAGTCCCCTGCTTGCACCGCCTCCATGCTGCGATCGATCCAGCGGACGGCGCGGGAAATGATGGCTCCGGGGCCTACCTCAATGATCCTTTCTGTTCCAATCTTGGAAAGCGAAGTGATCAATTCCACCCATTTTACCGGGCCGCTCACTTGGGCGGCTATGACGCGCCGGAGGCCTTTATCTTCCGGAACGGGGCTCAGGGTCAGGTAAGAGATCAAGGGAATCGAGGGGCTTCGCAGAGGCATTCTTGTTGTCACGTCCACAAGCCGTGATTCCGCGTTCTTCATGAACCGGGAGTGGTACGCCGCCCCCACGGGCAGGACGTAGGCATCCAGGGCACCCGCCCGCCGGCATTGGTCCATGGCGACTTCCAGCGAAGACCATAAACCACTGATAATGATTTGGGTATGGGTGTTCCGAATGGCCACCTGGACACCCCCTATCTGTTCGCAAATCTGTTCCACCCGGTCGGCCTTCAGCCCGAAGATCAAGGCCATGCCCCCCGGTGACCGCCGCCCTTCCTCGAGAAGAATCCTCCCCGCCTTGAGAACCAGCCTGACCCCGGTGCTGAAGTCAAAGCACCGCGCGGCGTAGGCCGCCGCGTAGAAGCCGGAGCTGTAACCCGAAACAGCGTCCGGAACGGCGCCTTCTTTCCGCAGCAATTCGGTCAATATGCAACTTACGGTGTACACGGCGAGCTGGGCCGGGAGATCCCGGTTCAGCTCTTCGGCGGGACCCTCGAAACAAAGCCGGCCGAGCGAATACCCGGAGATTCGTTCCGCTTCGTCAAACATGCTCCTGGCCGTGGCGAAGCCCTCATAGAGGTCGATGCCCATGCCCACCTCTTGTGCGCCCTGGCCGGGATAGAGAAAAACACTGGGATATGGGGTCGGTATATTCACGGGTCTCGCCGGGAGTTCCGGCCGCCGAGCCGGCCGCCGATTTTCGTTCCGGGCGGCCTCATCCCGAGGGAGAATGCTGGGCTCTCGGTGAAAACGGATGCTCAGACTTTGGAGATCGAGTTCGCTCCTGCCGGTTGCCGCGCCGGGGCATGTTTTGTGGCCGATTGGGGATTCTTGTCATCGGTTCAGGTTGCCGGGGGCAGACCCTTCAGACTGATGGACTCGATGCACATCACGGTCGGCGTCCGTGTCCTCTGAAAGCAGGCGGGCGTATTCTTCGGCGTATCGATCAAAAAACGGTGCCAGTTCGTGCAGGACCCTGTCGGCCTCCGGTTCAGTGCGCCGGGGGTTGAACTCTTTGATGACTTCCCGAAAAATGTGCGGATTGTCGATGACTGGGCACGGTCGGCGATGATCGGGGTTGAACGGGTGCCTTTCCCTGAGCCTGTGGAAGAATGGAGAGTCCAGAATTTCGGTGAACGTGTGCTCCCGAATGTTATGGGTGCTGAAATGGGCGAACACGCAGGGTTCCACCTCCCCCCGGGAGTTTACATGGATGTACTTCTTGGGGGACATGCAGCCTTCCAGGATGTTGCCGTCATTCCAGAACATGCCCAGAAGGATCGGGTGCTTTCGCCGGAGCTCCCTCACCCGCCTGGTCAAGGAGATCCTCTGCTCGGGCGTGGGCATGAGCTCGGGAACGGCCCTGGTGCCCACCGGTATGTACTGGAGGTACCAGCCGTATAGACAACCGAGGTCGACCATGGTGGTGATGAACTCATCGCTGAGAATCTCCTCGATGTTTCCCGTGGTTGCGGTGGCCGAAAAGGCCACGATTCCGCCCAGGCGCTTGAGCGTTTCCATGTTTTCGGAAATCTTTGCAAAGGTTCCCGCACCCCTCCTTCGATCCGTTTCCCCGGCCAGGCCTTCTACGCTGATGGCCAGCGAGGTGTTGGCCGCTTTCACCACCCGGGCGATGTCCTTTGAGTCCAGGAGGAGGCTGTTTGTGTAAATCTGGAAGGCTGCATCGGGGTGCTTCTCGATCAGCCGAAAGACCATGTCCTTCTGAACAAAGGGCTCTCCCCCGGTGAGCATGATGATATTGGTCCCGACGGCTTTGGCCTGAGCAATGAGGCCGTCGATCTCTTCAAAGGTCAGCTCGTTGGCCTCGTCGTGTCCGGCCGAGTAGCATCCGTAGCACTGGAGGTTGCACCTTGAAGTGGGGCTGATGGCCAGGACAGGCGGGGGACCGAAGCCGTATTGCTCGTAAAATGCATAGCGTTTGTCAAACCCCTCGAGCATGCCTTTGATGACAAAGTTGTCGAATATCCTCCGTTTCGCCTCGGGACTGAGCTGCCTGGAGAAGCGCTGCGCCGCCGCCACACAGCCGTGGTTTTCAAGGATCATCTCTCGAATTCTCGCGAACCCCCGGGACTGCCAGTCGTTCCGGGCGAGGGGTTGCATGAGGTCCATGATGCGGACCAAATTCTTCTGGGAAAGATTGAGCACCAGGTCCATGAAACGAAGGGCCAATCCGGCCGGAAGCTTCTTGGGGATAAAATCCGTGTAGTGCATATGGCGCAGACCCCATGAAAGGTGTGTGCCGTGGGTTATTAGCAGGAAAGCTCGGCAATGTCAAACCCACAAGACGCGGTGCACAGGGCAAAAAGACCTTCGTTGGGCACACCGCCCGACACAGACGGATGGTTTGGTGGCGGAGGGTGAACCGAAGTGTGTCATGCCCCGAAAGCCTCGCTGAGGGATCAGCTGTAAACGAAACCCTCCGCCTCTGCTGGAAGACGCGAAGAGGTTTTGCCGTCCCGGAGAGAGAAGCTTCTGAAATGCGATGGATTCGCGGCAGTTCCAAAGCTCGTCACCCCGTATCTCGGATTGGCGGCCGGAAGTGTTTGAAAAGGCCGGATTTCTGGTCAAGTCCGAAATGATGAAGACATCTAAATTTCGGTTCATCCGGTTTTCGCATCCTTATGTCGTTGAAGGGGAATGAGAAATCGTAGCATTCTGATTTTGGGCTGACAGACTTCCGACCACCCTGTAGGAGCGGGCTTGCCCGCGAACAAGCTCCGGACGGGTGCCTGAGGCGGCTTTCGGTTGCGAAGGAACCGGGATGCCTGCTTGTAGAAGAGATCTTATCGTCAAGACCTTAGGGCTCACTCAAAAATAACTTCCCATTTTCCCTT
>CAYVUX010000394.1:0-4137 GCA_964455075.1 uncultured Desulfobacteraceae bacterium
ACTGTTACACTTTATGGAGCTACCAACCGAGACTTGTTCGGGTTTTGCAAAGGTCTCACTCCGCGAAGGCCGGCGTGTCGCAAATCCGAAAAACCCGTCATTCCGGACGACCGAGGCGAAGCGGAGAGAGCCCCGAAATCCAAAAAGGGAGAGCCGCCTTTGTCACTCCGCGAAGGCCGGCGTGTCGCAAATCCGAAAAACCCGTCATTCCGGACGACCGAAGCGAAGCGAGGGAGATCCGGAATCCAGAAAAACGCCGTCTTTTCGTGAACTCCTGGATCCCGGATCGGCCCCGTTTCGTGGGACCTGGCCGAGATGACGCACAACGACACAGCCTTCCGGGGCGGAACCAGCTGCAACAACATACCGAATGTTTCGAGGAGTAAAATATGACCCTGACGCGGAGCTGTCCCGGTGAAGCCGGGGGATTGGGCAAACCGGGGACCCGCCCGGAGGGTGGGCCTGAGCACGCGTGAGCGTGCGAAGAAAAGGGGGCGTTTTTCAAAAGTCCCGGAACCACCGCCTCCACTTCTTGACCCGCGTTTCCTCTGCCGCTTTTTCACACGCAAGAACCTCCATCCCGCGCAGCAGCCGGTGGACGTTTTTTCGCGCCAACACCCGGAGGTTTCTGGTGCCCACCAAGTCGTGCACCTCTCCCACCGCCCTTGGGACGCTTTCGAGATGCCCTGTTCTCGGTCCGTGGGAGTCGGTGGCCACGCAGTGGACAAGTCCGTCCCGGGCCAGCCTGTAGGCCGTTTTCCGAACTTCCGGGCCGTAAAGGCCTGCGAAGCTCGCCCAGTTGCACTGGACGAAATAGCCGGTTTTCACTGCCGCAGAGAGGATTTCGGGCTCTCTGACAACCTGTTCGCAGCGCTCGGGATGAGCCAGCAGAACGCGGTAGCCCCGGGCCGTGATCTCGAAAAGGATCTCGTCCCATCCCCGAGGGAGGCGCTGAAAAGGGAGCTCCACCAGTACGCAGTCCGACTCGGCAAGCGAAAGGGCAAGCCCTTCGGTGAGCTTGCGGGGAAGTTCCGGTGTGAGCGTGAGCTCCATCCCCGTAAACACCCTGAGAGGTATCCCTTCCTCCAGAAGGTCGCCGTTGAACGCGTCCGCGGCCGCGCGGACCTCTTCAGCCTCTATTTCCCAGGCGCTTCCGAAGATGCAGTGCGGGGTGGCCACCACATGGGAGAACCCGAGGTTCACGTATTCCCCGGCAAGCTCTATTGCTTCCTCGCGGGTCTTCGGTCCGTCATCCAGCCCGGGCAGGATGTGGGAGTGAAGATCGATCACCCGCCGGCCCTTCTGAAAGAACCCGAGAGCGCGCGGGACTCGCGGTCCCCAGAAGGGGCGATTCGGGCGCCTTCCCAGAAGCAGGAGTAAACGAGGGACATGAGCGTTACAAAGGTAAAGGCGTTCGCCGGGATCTGCAGGTTGAAGTCAAAAAAGCTGTGAAACGCCATGGACACCAGCCCGGCCAGGGCCCCGCATCCCACGAAAAACCGCAGCCGCCCCCGGGCCAGGCCCACCTGCCTGACCCTTCTGAAGCTCTTCACCAGGAAATAGAAAAACCCCGCAACCAGGGAGAC
Source organism: uncultured Desulfobacteraceae bacterium (assembly GCA_964455075.1). Taxonomy (GTDB): domain Bacteria; phylum Desulfobacterota; class DSM-4660; order Desulfatiglandales; family Desulfatiglandaceae; genus CAYVUX01. Next base: position 1,587 of record CAYVUX010000394.1, read on the forward strand.
AGCACCCAGCCATCCGGCCTCGATCAGCAGTTCCAGGTAATCGTTGTGTGCATAAAAATAATGCCTGTTCCCAAAAATGGACTCCAGGTAAACCGGCGAGAGGATCCGATAGGTATCGAGCCCCGTACCCCAGAAATGCTCCCGCACCATGGGCCAACTGTCCCGCCACACATCAAGCCGCGACTGATCCGGACCGATCTCCAGGAAGCGCTCGACAATGGGTCCGAACCCCATGCGGGCCCCGTACACCCCGGCCAGCACCACAATAAGCCCCGTCATCACCCAGGCGCCGAACCGCAGTCCGCCCGTACCCCGTTTTACGAGCCACACAAACGTGACCAACCCCAGCATCGCTCCTGCAATGCCGGCCCGTGACCTCGAGAACAAAAGCGCCAGGAGCATCAAGACCACTGCCAGCAAATACAGGAGTTGAAGATTTGCGTGCTCGTCGGCCAGGAGCGCTTTGAACCCCCTTTGTTCTTTCCATTCGCCCAAATAAAGCGTGACTCCCAGCCCGATCAGCCAGACCATCTCCAGGAACCCGGCAAAGTGGTTGCGGTTGATAAAGGTTCCCCGGGCGCAGCCCTGGGATGCGTGTCCGGGATCAACCCATAGCGTTCCGATCTGGGGGTTGAGGGCCTGCAGCAGACCGTAGATGGACTGGAACACGGCAACCGCCAGAAGCACGCCTACAAGGCGCCTGAGATGCGCCCGGTGGTCCAGATGTTGCCTGAGCATCCCGCAAAGAAGCACAAGGCTCAAAAGGAGGATCCACCAGGCAAAAGAAGCAGAAGGGGCGTAGCTGATGCCGGCCTTTTCCAGGGGCACTCCAATGAGGGCCCGCGCTTCGGCCAGGTGCTCGAGTCGGAAAGGGCTGAAAAATTCCGCGGCCTGCTTCGGAAGCGGGAAACACTGGAAGAGCGTGACCGCGAAAAAGGGTCCGACCGCGGCCGCAAAAAGTGCTCCCGGCCTCCACAAGGCACGGCCGCCCCGCCAAAGCGCCGCCAGGAAAGCGGCAAAAACGAGTCCCGCATACACCGACCAGACCCAGGGCTGCACGGCCCCGAAAAGGAGAGGGACGGTGGCCAGTATGAAGTACAGGATGAAGTTCACGATGAAAATCTGCTACCGATCAACTTTTCCTGGATTACACGGCTGGTTCTGAACCAAATCCTCGCCCCTTGGTGGAGGACGCAAAGTGGTTTTACCGTTCGGCGAGATAGTGCCCATCCACGAATCATTTTTGAGAGCTTTGCATAACCCCATTTCTGACAAAAACTGTCACCTACTCCCACAAGTTGTTAATGCCGCTGCTCCGTCATTCCCCGGTCTAACCCGGAAATGCAGTACATCCGCATCCTCAGGTCGACTGGATGCCGGATCGGGGTCCGGCATGACGACTGTTACACTTTATGGAGCTACCAACCGAGACTTGTTCGGGTTTTGCGAAGGTCTCAAAAACAGGCCGCGCATCTGCGTTTACAATGCATGAGGCAGAGGCGATAAACGTGCGCGGGGTCACCACCACCTCGTCGCCTTCCCCGATGCCCAGGGCCACCGTGCCGTTTGCCACGGCCACGCCATACTTTGCCCCGTGGTATTCGGCAAATTCTTTCTCAAATTTTCTGCTTTCCTCACCGGTCCAGTAATTGACCCTGCCGGATTCGAGCACACGGGTCACGGCCGCGATTTCATCCGGCTCATATCTGGGCCAGTCGGAAAAATTCAAATCATGCATACTTCAAATCCGTTTGAGAATGATGATGAAATGCCGGGTCATTGGTTTTTGCAGAAGCTCTGGGGTTTGTTGATCATGGTGCCGAGCATGCCGCCGATATCCCGGCAGGCGCTCATGAGCCGGTCGTGACATTCAGGAGAAATATAAGCGCATTTCCGGGCGGTATACAGCCAGTGCTGTGTTTCCGCCTGTTCTCCGTCTGCGTCACTCAGCTTGCTCACAAAATGGGCCGGATAACGGCGTTTCTGCCAGGCCTCCGCAATATTGCCGCCTATGGATCGAGACGACCTCCGTATCTGATCCGTCAGACTATATAACTCCTCTTTCGGAAACTCTTTTGTCACTTCAAAGATCTCCTGCTGCAGCTCCAAAGCCCCCTGATACACCCTCAACTCCCGAAAACTTGAAATCCTCTCTCCCATCAAACCTCCGCCCTCCGCCCTCTGTCTTCCGCCTTCCGCCCTCTGCCCTCTGTCTTCCGTCTCCCGTCCTCCGCCTTCTGCCCTCCGCCTTCTGCCCTCTGTCTTCAGTCCTCCGCCCTCCCACCGGGGCGTAGGCCCCTATGGGCCGGAGGCTGCGTTCCGTCCTCCGCCCCCTGTCCTCCGCCTTCCGTCCTCCCACCGGGGCGTAGGCCCCTATGGGCCGGAGGCTGCCCTCCGCCCTCCGTCCTCCGCTTTGGCCTTGGGCGGAAATCGGTAGATGACTTTTATTGACATCACGGACTCGCTGCATTAGAATACAGAATCTTATGACACCATTAAAGAAAGGGGGAGCAGATGGAATACATAGATCGGAAGAGCACCGTCTGAACTC
>CAYVUX010000395.1:0-4093 GCA_964455075.1 uncultured Desulfobacteraceae bacterium
ATCCATACAGGCCGAGGCAATGCCGCTTACCGTATTGGTGGCTCCCGGCCCGGAGGTCACCAGGCACACGCCTACCCGGCTCGAGGCCCTGGCATACCCATCGGCGGCATGAACCGCCGCCTGTTCATGCCTGACGAGGACATGCCGAATGTCGCCCCGGTCCAGTTCATCGTAGATGTCGATCACCGCGCCGCCCGGATACCCGAAGATCGTGTCGACCCCCTCCTCCTTCAAGACCTTCTGCAGGATTGCGGTTCCTTTGAGTTTGATAGCCTTCACCCCCTTTCGGTTGTGAACCATTGCGGGTTCATATGCGCAAAAAAAATCCGCTACCAGGAGAACCTGATAACGGATTTTGGATTCGAGTATTTACGATCAGCACATCACATTATCAGGCTCCTTCGTCCGGACCGGACGACAACGCACACGACGACGAGGAACAGGACCTGCTCCAGGACGTCGATAATGCCGATAATGTGATGATGACGTAAATCCATTCCGTGATATCCTTCCGAGGAGGCGTCTTTGCGCCTTCTTTCATTTTGAAATTAGCCTCATCGCAGAAACCGGAAAGCATGTCAACCCCTTTTTTCAGAAAATGTTCCAAAATGCATCATGTCCTCTTCCTTAAACGAGAGGGGGATCTTTCGAATCGGAGTGCTCTCATGGCTCGTTGAAAAATTATTCCCCTGCATGTAGTCTAGTGGAGATCTTTCAAGGCCTTGCAAAGGGTTGTCAGGTAACGGGCCGGATCACGTCTTCGACGAACGATACCTATTCGGCCATCCCCTGAAAAACCGCCTGCAGGATGCCGTGCAACCCCCGGGGCTGAATCCCATGCTCAAAAGCCTGAACCAGAGACTCGCCGTATACGTCATCCTGCCCGTCGCCCTGGTCTTGTCCGTCATGGGTCTGTTCGCCTTTCTGTACGCGAGAGACGCCCTTCTGGACGAATGGAAAAAGGCCGCCGTGCTCAAGCTGCAACGGGCCGCGCACCGTCTCGACATGCGTCTTGACCAGCCGGTGGAATGGATCCGAATGCTGGGCAAGACCGCGCAAACACGCGGGGGCCCCGCTGTAGGGGAGTGGGTGCTGGATCAACTCCGCAACATGGAAGGGGTGAGCAATGTCAACCTGGAGTTGTCCAATTCGGGAACCGGCTCGCCCGGCCGGATGGGTATGATGACCCCCCGCATGGGGGGCACCGGCATGATGCCGTTTCACCGGGCAAGAATCGCGGAGGTGACCCCGCCCCGGTATAATGCTCAGACCGGACAGAAAACCGTGACCCTTATTGCCGAGCTCAAGGATGATTCCGGTCGCCCTGTGGGAAACCTTGAAGTGGACATTGCGTTTGACTTCCTCATGCAGGACATCATGAGCTTCGGATGGTGGCAGAGTGAGAGCGCCTGCCTGGTGGATCTGTCCGGGCAATTTCTGGCCTCGACCGCAGCCCTGGAAGGAAGGGAACGTCTGGGGGAGACAGGGAACGAGGTGGAACTGGCGATCCTGAACGCCATGACCGAGGAATCCGCCGGCACCCGCCTCGGATCCGGGCACCCTGCCGACCTGGTAGGGGGTTTCTACAGTGTCAAAAGGGCCCCGTGGGGACTGGTCATGTTTGCCCCTGGCAGGAAGGTTCTTGCACCCATTGTGCAATTCCGGAATTACTACGCGGTAGCAGCGGTGCTGTGCATCGCCGCTATCGCCCTGCTTATTCGCATTGCAGGAGTCCGAATCATAAGGCCCATCAAGGAAGTCTCCCGGGCTGCGGAAAAAGTGGCGGAGGGCGATTACGGTCCGCCCCTTATCGCAAGGACCTCGGATGAGGTAGGACAGCTTATCCGCAGCTTCAATCGGATGCTTGAAGGAGCGGGATTTCATCAGCAATACCTTCGGGAGATACGTGGACAAGGGAATCGCGCAGCAGCTCCTAAGCCGGCCCGAGGCCGCAGGGCTGGGGGGGAAGAAGCGGCCCGTGGCGATTCTCATGTCCGACATCCGGGGCTTCACGGATCTGGCAGAAACCCTGGCCCCGGAAGGCACCATCTCTGTGCTCAATCACTACTTCTCTCACATGATTCGGGTCATACAGGAACACGAAGGGATCATTGTGGACTTTTTTGGAGACGGGGTACTGGTGTTCTTCGACCCCCTGGACGGGCCCGTGGAACCGAAAATTCGCCAGGCCCTCCGCTGCGCCCTCGCCATGCAAAACGAAATGGGAGAAATCAATGAGGAGATGAGGGCGGAGGGGCTCCCCGAAATCTCCATGGGAATCGGCATGAACGCGGGGGAAGTCGTGGTGGGAAACATCGGATCGGAGGCCCGGGCAAAATACGGGATCGTGGGTTCCGCGGTGAACCTCACCCAGAGGATCCAGGCGCAGGCCGGAGAGGGAGAAGTGATCGTGTCGGAGCCGGTATATCGTGCCGCCTCGGACAAACGCAAGGTTGCGAGGGCTTTTACCGTGCGCGTCAAAGGACTCAAGGATCCGGTGCGACTCTATGTGATCAAGGCAGCCGACAAGGCGGCCCCACCCGGTCCCGCGGGGAATTTCGTTGACAATCGCGACAAGGTCTTTTAGCCTTTTATCCAAGTGTCGCTGTAGGCGACGAGCCGTTCCATTCTCCTCCCCATCCAAAAGAAGGGGGCCTTTTTCCTTCGAGACCTTTGAAGATATTTTATTCCAGGCAATGCGAAGGGGTTCCGCCTCAGTCGGGAAGAGACGTTCGAAGGCCGGGAAAATTTTTGCGAGTCTCTCAAGGAGGTGCATCATGAAACGTATCGTTTTGTTGACCGCGGTCTTTCTCCTGGGTTGGTCTTTCACGAGCCACGCCGTGATCGTGACGCCCATCTATCGCACGCTCACGGTAGATCTCCACGGCTGGGGAACCGTTGAGAGCGATCCTGCGGGAATCAACTGCACCGACGGAGCCGGAGCGTGCAGTGCCAAGTTTATCAACGGGTCGACTGTGGTGCTGTTGGCCACGCCAAGGCCTGCCGATGAAAACGGCACGTATTACTTCGGCTACTGGAACGAAGACCCGGCCCAGGACTTTCCGGCCATCGCCGTGCTTATGGACCGCTCCAAGACCGTCTCCGCCCAGTTTACGGCCCTTGGCATTCCCGTTGCCCTGATGGACGGCCCCACGGGCAGCGATATCTACTATTACCACCCCGTGGCCGAACCGGATTTCAACCCCGGCCCCTGGCTTATAAGACCCATCGGCATCGGGGACGACCCCGCGGCCCTCGATATTCAGGTGAAGCTTCCGGGCTTTACCCCGAATGTGGATATCTACCTGGGCCTGGGGCTCGACGGATGGCCCGACCTGATCCTGTTCGGTCCGGGATCTGCGATTTCTTTTCTCTCCGGAGGACTTGTCGCCTGGAAGCAGAACGTGGTCGGTGTCACGGATGAATCCCTGTTCGGACCCATTCCCATGGCGGGACTGCCGGCCGGGACCTACCGGCTTTTCCTCATGGTCACCCCGGCAGGGGACATGAGCAAGTACTACCTTTGGGAAACATACTTCGAGTACACGCCTTCACCGCCGAACCCGTTTCCTTAGGAGATTCCGGCATACCGGAGCGGCCTTCCTCCCCCGAGGGCCCGCGCTCAGGGGAGTTGAATAATGGTTCATGCGGAATTTGCATACTTCTTAGAATTCGGATAGCGCGTGAGGAGGAGAGGGGGAATGTCCCGGTTTTTGCCCGCTCTTGCTCTTTATCTTGTTCGTCCTTCCGGCGCATCCCGGATTGGATTCCGGGATGCGAGGCTGTGTCGTAATTCGAAAAAACGTCATTCCGGACAAGCTACGCGAAGCAAAGAGAGGTCCGGAATCCAGGAAAACGTCATCATATCGTGAACTTATGGATCCCGGCTCGCGCCCCGTTTCGCGGGACCTGGCCGGGATGACGAACTGCGGCACAGTCTGACTCGCCGGAATGACGGAGTGAACCCCCGGGACAAAATCGCGCATGCTAATCCCGGATCCCCAGTTCTCTCCGGGCCACGAGGGCGGCGCCCAGAGCTCCCACGATCTGGGGCTCGGTGTAGAGGTTTAGGGAAGCGTCGAGCGTTTCCTCG
>CAYVUX010000396.1:0-4072 GCA_964455075.1 uncultured Desulfobacteraceae bacterium
GGGGACGAGGTGGTGGTTTGCGTGAACGGAGTCTTCGGAACCCGCATGTGCGATATCGTCGGGCGGCTGAAGGCAAAGCTCATCCGGGTGGACGCGGAGTGGGGCCGGGCCGTGGATCCGGAGGCGGTCCGGAAGGCCGCAAAGGGAAGGAGCCCCAAGGTCCTGGCGGTGGTCCATGCAGAGACCTCCACGGGCGTGTGCCAGCCCCTCGTAGACCTTGCGAGCATTGCGAAGGAATGCGGCGCCCTCTTCCTGGTGGACATGGTGACTTCCCTGGGGGGCATGGAAGTAAACCTGGACAGCTCCGGCATTGACGCCGCCTACAGCGGAACCCAGAAATGCCTTTCCTGCCCTCCGGGGCTCTCTCCCATCTCTTTTAGCCCCGCAGCCATGGAGGCGCTGGAGTGCCGAAAAAGCCCCGTGGTGAGCTGGTATTTGGACCTGAGTATGGTAAAAAATTACTGGGGAGCCGACAGGAAATACCACCACACGGCGCCGGTGAACATGATCTACGGACTTAGAGAGGCGGTGCGCATCATCGCGGAAGAAGGACTGGAGCCGCGCATGGAACGGCACCGGCTCAACCACCGTGCCCTGGTGGCCGGTCTGGAGGCCATGGGACTGAGCATGCTGGTCCGCGAAGAGGAGCGCCTCCCCATGTTAAACGCGGTGAGAATCCCGGACGGGGCCGATGACCTGGCCGTGCGCAAGGCCCTTCTCCAGGATTTCGGCATGGAGATCGGGGGAGGTCTGGGCGACCTTGCCGGAAAGATCTGGCGCGTCGGGCTCATGGGACATTCCTGCAGGGAGAAAAACGTGTTCCTGTTCCTCTCGGCCCTGGAGAGCATTCTGAAATCCCAGGGTGTGAAAATCAAACGGGGCTCCCTGAAGGCGGCTTCGGACATGTATGGCCGGGGTTAGGACCGGGGGAGGAACGGTGTGAAAATGAGCGGGAACCATCTTATTTCGCAGTTGAAGCGGATTGTGGGAAGCGAGAATGTGCTCTTCTCGGAAATGGACCTGACGCTCTATGGCTATGACGCATCATTGGAGCGAGGTCTCCCGGATGCGGTGGTGATTCCCGGGTCCACGGAAGAGGTGGCCCGGGTCGCCGCAACGGCTTACGGGGAGGGGGTGCCTATCGTCGCAAGGGGGTCGGGGACGAATCTGAGCGGAGGTTCGGTGCCTTCGGAAGGCGGGATCGTGATTCATTTTTCGCACATGAACCGAATCCTGGAAATCGATGAGGCGAACAGGACGGTTACCGTGGAGCCCGGAGTGATCACGCTGCATCTACAGAATACCCTGCTCGAACGGGGCCTCATGTATGCACCGGATCCGGCGAGCCAGAAGGTCTCCACCATCGGAGGAAACTTCGGGGAAAATTCCGGCGGCCCCCATTGCCTGAAATACGGCGTGACCACCAACAACCTGCTGGGTGCGGAAGTGGTTCTCTACGACGGGACCGTCATATGGACCGGGGGCAAGAGCCCGGAGCAGCCCGGCTACGATCTCACGGGCCTCCTTGTGGGAAGCGAGGGCACCCTGGGGATCGCCACCAAAGTCATCCTGAAAGTCCTTCGGCCGCCTGAAGCCGTGAAGACGCTCCTGGCCATATTCGACAGCATCGAGGACGCCGGAAACACGGTTTCCGCCATCATTGCCGAGGGCATTGTTCCCGCGACGCTCGAAATGATGGATCAGGTGGTCATGGGAGCCGTGGAGGCCTCCATCAAGGCGGGGTATCCTTTGGACGCCGCAGCCGTGCTCATCATCGAGCTCGACGGGATGAAAGACGGCCTGGAGCGGCAGGCGGAGAAAATTTTGAAGATCTGCGAGAAGAATCACGTCCGGACCGTGACCGCGGCCAGGGACAACGCGGAGAGGGCGAGACTCTGGGCGGGACGAAAAGGCGCCTTCGGCGCCATGACGCGCCTCAAACCCAGCTACCTCGTCTGCGACGGGACCGTCCCGAGGACCCGCCTTCCGGAGGTGTTGCGCAAGGTCAGAAAGGCGGGAGAAGACCACGGGGTGCTCATCGGGAACGTATTTCATGCCGGAGACGGGAACCTCCACCCCCTGCTCCTGTTTGACGAACGGGATGCTGATGAACTCCGGAGGGTCAAGAAGGTGAGCTCCGAGATCCTCAAGATCTGCGCAGATGCGGGGGGAACCATCAGCGGAGAGCATGGAATCGGGCTGGAGAAGCTCCGGGAGATGTCCTTTATCTTCTCGGAGGCCGACTTTGAAGCCATGCGGAGGGTCAAGCGGGCCTTTGATCCGGAAGAGGTCTTGAATCCGGGAAAACTGATCCCGACGGTGCAGGCGAGCGGAGGAAGTGCGTGAAGGCAGGATCGAAAAGAGAAGACTTGCTGAGGGATATGGGAGACGGGGAGTTCCTCAAAACGGACGGGGAGATCCTCGAGGCATATACGGTACAGGGGAAAAGGCCCTGGGCCGTGGTCTTTCCGGAGAGCGCCGAGCAGGCGGCCGAGGTGATCCGCCTGGCCGCTGCGGAAAAGTGGGCGGTTGTCCCCTGGGGCGGCGGAACAAAGATGGGCATGGGAAAGGCCCCGGCCCGTCTGGATCTCGTTGTCTCCACGGAAAGGCTTAACCGGATCCTGGATCTCGATGCGGCGAACCTGAGCGTCACGGCCCAGGCGGGCGTCAAATTCAAGAATCTCCAGACGGCTCTCGCGGACCAGGAAAATCGCTGCTATTTTCCTTTGGAGGCCGAGGGTGCCCCTTCCAAGGATACGGTCTGCTCCGAACGCGCCAACATGGGCTGCTTCGTGCCCCTCTGGCCCCCGCATATAGAGACGGCCACGGTGGGGGGTGTGCTGGCCGCAAACACGAGCGGACCCATGCGGCTTCTCTACGGCACGCCCCGGGATGTGGTGTTGGGCATACGGTACGTTGGGGCGGCCGGGAGTATCGTTTCCACAGGCGGCAAAACCGTAAAGAACGTCTCCGGGTACGACATGGGAAAACTCCTGATCGGCAGCATGGGGACCCTGGGCCTTTTCTGCGATATCACGTTGAGACTCCTTCCCATCCCCGAACGCCGCCAAACCGTCGTTGTGGCGTTCAAGGATCTTGTGCTCGCCCGGAGCGTTGCGGAAATGCTGACTGAGGGAGCCCTCAGCCCTGCAGCCGTGGAGATCGTCCAGGGCCGAAATGCCGGTTCGATCCCGCTCGATGGGTTTTCCGGGGACGACGGGGTGTCGTGCCACCTATGCGTTGCGCTCGAAGGGGTCGAGGAGCCCGTAGAGCGCATGGCCGGGGAGATCCAATCCGCAGCCGCCCGCTGCGAGGCGAAGAGCGTGATTCTGGAAGAGCCCGAACACATCCGGTTCTGGAACGCATACAGCGACATGAAGGCCCTTCTCAGGGCGCAGGCACCGATCGCAGCCTCCGCCAAGGCCAATTTCCCGATCTCCGAGTATTCGGGGCTTCTGGAAAAGGCACACCTTCTTTCCGAGGAGTTCCAAGTGGATTACCTGGCGATGGTCCGCGCGGGAAGCGGGACCGCGCACTTCTACCTCTTTGGCGACGAGGATGCGCAAGCGGATCCGGCAGGTTTGGAAACCATGCTTGCGGGCCTATTGGATTACTGCTATGCCAGAGGCGGCAATCTCGTACTCGAGGATGCGGAGCCCATGCTTGAGCAGATGCCGCCGTGGGGCCATCCGAGGCAGGACCTGCTGGTGATGAAGCGAATCAAGGAGCAGCTGGACCCCCAGGGAGTATTCTCGCCCGGCCGCTTCGTAGGAGACATCTGATATCCGGTTCATCCGAGTATCGCGTACTTGTATCTTTGAAAGAGCAGGGTAGCAGTACCTTTCTACGTCGCCCCGGCGGAGGCCGGGGCCCAGAGGATTGGAAGTTAATGGCCCGCGGGCAACCGCGGTCCTACAGGGGAGGATCGAACGACATCTGTAGGAGCGGCGCGAGCCGTGAACACCGTTTAGAAAGCCGCTGGATTCCAACTTCTGAGACTGTGTCGCAGTTCGAAGAAACGTCATTCCGGACGACCGACGCGAAGCAAGGGAGATCCGGAATCCGTGCGCCT
>CAYVUX010000397.1:0-4071 GCA_964455075.1 uncultured Desulfobacteraceae bacterium
AAGCTGAGATGGAAAAATGGGAAGTTATTTTTGAGTGAGCCCTTAGTTCCCTCCGTACACCGGGCAACACAATCTATTTTCGACCTCCTTTTTGAGGGCCTCCCGGCGCGCCGCTGCGTTCGGGTTCTCCCCATAGAAAGCGGTTGCAGAATTTTTCCGGAAGCATCGCGGTGATCTTCACGAGTATCGCCACGACGACCAAGGAGAAAGCAAGCCTTGCCCAGAGCAGCCCCGAAAGGTGCCCGCCTACCATCATCATAAGGAGCGTGTCTTCGATCAAAGCATGGGAGAGGCCCATCAGAGAGAGGGAATAGAATACATCCTGCCTTGCAACCTGCCCGGACCTGGACTCGTAAATGATCAGGCCTCCTCCGTACACCAGGCCCAGGGTCAGGCCGGTGACTGTCACCGCCGAGGCCTTGGGTCCTATGCCGAGCATCTTGAGCACGGGCTGAAGGAGGCGGTTCATTGCTTCGATGATGCCCAAGTACTTGAGGATTCGCATGACGGCAAGCAGGCTGAGAATAATGAAATAAATCGAGATAAGATTCCGGGCCTGTATGCCGGCCCAGGACAGCAGGGACGTTTCCCCGCCGTCGAGTGTGAAAGGGGCGCTGAAAAGACTCTTCGCAGGTTGACCCAGCAAATCGAATTCTCCGTAAAAGAAATGGAGGAGCCATCCCAACAAAAGGGCGGCCCCAAACCGCAGGAAGGCCTGGAAAAGCAATCCGGGCCCGGATTTTTGCGCGATCTTGAGCTCCACGGGCATGGTATGGGCCACCAGCATCATGGTGCAGAGAACAGTAACCTGCGAAGTGCTGAGCGGCGTTTCCCGGATGAGAGACAGGAGAACTACGATGGCGCTGTAAAGATTGTTGACTATCGCCGTGGCCCAGACAAGACCCATCTCCGCGGGGAGACCCACCATGCCCATGAGGGGGGCGAGAGGCCGGGCGAGGTACCGGATCGCGTGGAGCTCCTGGAGGATTTTCACCGCAATGAGAATGGGCACCATGATCTTGAAGAGCTCCAGACTCAACCCGGTGCCGTCTCGAAAGACTTCGCCTATCGCACTGAAAACTCGTTGTCTCTTGTTCATGGCCATCCGGACCTGGAATTGCGTGTGAATTCGGATATCCCTACTACAGAGGCAAGCGTTCATCAACACTCGCTCTCCCGGATCAGGAGAAGAAAGCTGGCTGGATCCGGGAGAGCGCGGGGTGACCGGCGATATTGTGAACAGGGTTGTCGAAAAGGCCCCAGTTGTACCCAATGAGAGTCCTATTGTATGTTATTGATATCAAATGATTAAACAAAAAAGTGAAAATAGCGCGCAAAAAGATCCTTGACAGCCGCCTTTTCTGTGAATAATATGTTAACGCTATGAACGATAATGGAAGAGAAAATCGGGAGCTGCTGCGCTACCAGACATTGCGGCTCCAGGATCTGATCCGGGAAATGGTCGAGTGCTGTGAGGACCGGAAACTGTTTGAATCCGAGAAATTCTGCCTTCCCTATTCGGAATTGAAATGCCTGATGATGTTTCCAGGAGAGCGGTATCTTACGGTAAAGGGCCTCGCCCGGAAGATGGATGTCGCAAAGAGCCGGGTGACAAAAGTCGCCGGTGCGTTGATGAAAAAAGGCTATTTAGAACAGATAGACGACCCCAGAGACCGGAGAATAAGGCTGTTGAGTTTGACCCGGAAGGGTATTCGGAAATCTGAAGAGATCGCAGAATTTCAAAGAGGGATCCACGAGAAGATTCTTCTCGAGATGGAGTCGTCGAAACGCCGGGACGTGCTCAGTCACCTGGAGATGCTGCGTGCCTCAATGGAGGCCGTGAAAGAGCAGCTCGTTTGAGCAAGGGGATCAAAGAAGTGGAAGTGGGGCAGGTGATTGAAGCCCTGACCACCGACCCCGGTTCGTTCTCGGACTTTCCGGCGTGGGAGAAAACCAGCGGAAACGAGATCCTGAAAACCGAGCAAGACGGAAACGTGATCCGCTTCTATATCAAGCGGAAGGCCTAGGACGGATGGGGGCATTCCGGCATACCGGAGGCCCCTTTCTACAAGACCTGTGAGAAACGATTTGCCGAGGTCTCGGCCGGAAATTTTGCCTGGAGGTTCTGGAAGTCGCGGGTGAGCTTTCGGCAGCGAAGGAGTTTACGGTGGGATACAAAGCACAAAACAGGCTCGACAGGCCGCTCGTCCTGGCTACACGCAACGAGGGAAAGATTGCCGAGTTCCGGAGGCTGTTTGCCGGATTTGGAGTGGAAATCCGGAGCCTGAGGAATTTCGGGCCCATCCCGCCCGTTGAGGAAGACGGAAAAACCTTTGAGGAAAACGCGGTGAAAAAGGCCCGATTCACGGCCCGTGTTTTGGGTATTCCGGCGATTTCCGACGACTCGGGACTTGTAGTAGACGCCCTTGACGGCCTGCCGGGCGTTCATTCCGCCAGGTACGCGGGAGAAAACGCCACGGATGAAGAAAACAACCGGAAACTGCTTGATGCCATGGAGGGGATTTCGGAGAGACAAGCCCGGTTCATGTGCGTTATCGCCCTTTCGGTGCCTGCCGGTCCAACGCTCATTTACGAAGGGTCCTGCGAAGGCCGCATTGCAGAAAAATTGAAAGGGAACTCGGGATTCGGGTATGATCCAATTTTTTTCTACCCGCCTCTGAACAAGACCTTTGCCGAGCTGACTCCGGATGAAAAGAACCGGGTGAGCCACAGGGGGCAAGCCCTTGAGGAACTACGGACGGAGTTTGACAAGGTGCTGGTATGGTTGAGCCAGAGGCTCAAAGATGAACCCTGAACAGTGAAACCCCGAAACGTCATGCAATGAGCCGGCATGCTCGTTTCGGCTGGAAAAAACATTGACAACACTTTTTTTGTTTTTAAAGTATAAGGAATCACATTGAGGAGGACGATATGTTCGAGGTAACGGAAAAAGCCAGTGAAATGATCAAGGATTTTCTGAAGGACCGAGAAGAGTACCCGGCCATTCGGATCATGCTTTCCCAGGGCGGGTGAAGCGGGCCCTCGCTGGGCATGGCTCTGGACGAGTCACGTGAAGAGGACAAGGTTTTCGATGATCGGGGTTTGACCTATGTCATTGACCAGGAACTGTTTGAGCGGGTAAAACCGGTGAAGGTGGACTATGTAAACTCCGCTTTCGGATCCGGGTTTTCCATTGCTTCAAGTCTCCAAATGGGGGCATCCTGCGGGGGTTCCTGCAGCTGCTGATCAAAGCTTCTGAAAAAAGCCACCCTTCGCTCTGCGGAGGGTGGCTTTTTTGCGCCTGAGCATGTTTCATGCCTTCCTTTGGGTGCAAACCTTTTCCTCTCGGAATTTCCCTCCAGAAATCCTTTCGACCCTCCTGTAGGAGCGGGCTTGCCCGCGAACAAGAACGGGCATTTATGGATGGAAATGAGGGAAAAAGGGCAAAAAAGCCATCAGCCCATCAAAAGGCTCCCAACTGGCAGGGACCGATCTTGACCCCGAGACTCTCGCATGCTGCGGATACGGCCATCTTCCTGATTTTGAGCCGTCCGGCGATTTCCCATGCTTCCTTGCAGGAAAGGCGCTCCTTCCCGGCGTGCTCCCGGATTTCGCTGCGGAGACGGGGATCGATCTCCCGGGCGGGCTCAACAATTTTCTTGTTGGGTTCGTATCCAAACAGACCAAGTTGGCATGCGAAGAGCCGGATTTCTAAAACGTCCAGGGTAAAACCTACTTCTTCGGGAGGTACGTTAAGGCGCTTTGCGATGTCAAAGGCGACTGCGCAGGGAAGCCTCCCTTCCGAGACCCTTGACTTGAGCTCCCGGGCCAAGGCTTCATCAATTGGGCGATCCGGGGGGTGCTTTTCTCCGAAGGACGCACTCATATGACCCACCTCCTTGCATGGTCACGTGTTTCTCCAGTCCGGCCTATGGGCTCTGAGACAACCGAATAAATCTTGATTATGCTTAAAGCGGGACGGATTTTCAACCTATTCAAAATGGTATCCCGCGGCTGTACCGATGACCGCCCGTCCTTTACAGGCTGCGGTATTATGAGGTATTCAGGATG
>CAYVUX010000398.1:0-4064 GCA_964455075.1 uncultured Desulfobacteraceae bacterium
AAAGCAGGATGAAGAATTCAGTCTTTCAAAGACAGGACCGAAAGGAGACCGAAATGAGGAAAAGGACGATAAGGCGACAATTCTTGTTCTACGGGCTGGCGGGGGCCCTGGTGGGGCTTTCGGCATGCGCCGGGCTCACCGTGCCCCCCAAGACGCCCGCCGGGTATATGGAGTTCTGCCGTGATCTCATTGGGCGGAACATCAGTGAGGTGTTCGGAAAATGGGGGCATCCTGACCGGACTTTCAGCACGCCCGAAGGGAACACGGCGTACGGCTATTTGATCCTGAACGACCCAAAGACATACTGGGGAGGTATGTACCAAGAGATCTATCCGCCGGATCTGATGCAGTACCCGCCAGACTTGGAGGGTCCAGTCCGGGAGGGGCCGGTGACGGGGGACTTCTACACTTCAAAAATGTGCAGCACCTACTTTGAGACGGACAAGAACGGCAGGATCGTCAAAATTATGTGGAAGGGAGAATGCCGCGCAGAGGAGAAAAGAGAGTAAGGAGCCGGGTTTCAAGGCAGGCTGGAGAGGTCGCTACGCAGACCAAGGTCCCCAAGGGGCGGGAGTTCAAAACCCAGCCCCGGATTTCCTGACGGTGAGAGCATCCCATTGTGAAGCCTTAAGGCTCCGGCGGTGAGGTCCCCGACCAGGTCGAGGTGGCCATCCAGGTCCGCGTAGGCCACGTTCGGTCTCGACAAGGCGAAGTGCAGCCCCGCTGCGACGGCCAGGGCCGCCTCATCCATGCACCCTACCATGGTCTCCAGCTTCGCAGACCTTGCCACCGCATTGATCTGGAGGGCTTCTGAAAGCCCTCCCACTTTCATGAGCTTGATGTTCAACATGTCTGCCAGGTCTCTCTTGGCAAGTCGAAAAGCATCGGCGAGGTTCATCAGGCTTTCGTCGGCCATCACGGGGATAGCCGCTCGCCGGGTGATTCGGCCTAGAAGGGTGTGGCGCCGACCGGGAGTCGGCTGCTCGAAAACCTCCACCCTGGCCGCCTGAGTCATCCGGACAAAATGGAGAGCCTCCTCTTCAGAGTACCCCTGGTTGGCATCGAAGCGAAGCTCGATACCGGCACCCAGGGTTTCGCGAAGCCTGGTGATTTTTTCGATGTCCTCGTCCACATTCGTGCCGCCCTTGAGTTTGATGACCCGGAATCCTCGGCCCACAAAGGCCCCGGCCCTTGAGAGGGTTTCATCCAGAGGGAGAATTCCTATGGTGATGCTGGTCTTCATGCGGGTGCGGACCCCCCCAGGATCTTAAAAAGGGGCAAGTAGGGCCCGTGCTGTTCGATAGCCCCCACCGGCAACAGGGCGATATCGACCTCCTGGAACCTTCGCTCCGCCTCCGGCTGGCGAAGTTCTCCCCAGACGATTCCCCCCGCTTGTTTCTTTAAAGGATTGCGGCATGTGCGCAAAGCCTGTACAATATTCCTCGTTGGATCGGCGTCTTTCTGAGCCGGAAAAAGGGGGAACGGGATGTGACACAGGGCAGAGCCGTCATCCATCTGGACATGGATGCCTTCTATCCCGCCGTCGAAGTGTTGGACAACCCTGAGCTTGCGGGAAGGCCCGTTATCGTCGGCGGAAGCAGAAACCGGGGAGTGGTATCTTCCGCCTCCTACGAGGCGAGGAGATTCGGTGTCCATTCCGCACAGCCCATGGCCACGGCCCTGAGGCTATGTCCCCACGGGGTGTTCCTGCCCGTACGCATGGGAAGATACAAACAGATCTCGAAAGAAGTCTTTGAAATCTTTCTCCGGTTTACCCCGTTGGTTGAACCCCTTTCCATTGATGAGGCGTTTCTAGATGTCACGGCTTCGAGGCGCCTGTTCGGAACGCCCGAGGAAATTGCTCGAACGATCAAAGGCCGGGTCCGGGAAGAGACGGGGCTCACCGTCTCGGCCGGAGTTGCGCCGTCCAAGTTTGTGGCCAAGGTGGCCTCGGACATGGAAAAGCCGGACGGGCTTACCGTTGTGCGCCCCGGGTCCGTTCGGGCGTTCCTGGACCCGCTCCCCGTCGGCAAGATGTGGGGTGTCGGCGAGGCTACCCGGAAACAGCTGGAGCGAATGGGTGTGCGCACGTTCCGGGATCTCGCAAAGCTTCCCGTCAACGTTCTTGAAAAGAGGTTCGGTAAGCACGGGATAAACATGCACCGTCTGGCGAACGGAATTGACGAACGCAACGTCGTCCCGGGGCATGAAACCAAATCCGTGGGACACGAAGAAACTTTCCCGCGGGACGTCAAGGACATCCCGGCCGCCAGAAAAGCCCTGTTGGAGCTCTCATGCAAGGTGGCCAGAAGGATGCGGCGCGAGGGTCTTACGGCGGCGGGCGTCACCCTGAAGGTGAAGTACAGCGACTTTGTCCTGACCACAAGGTCTTCGAAGCTCCCTCGAGCCACGGACGATGGACACGAACTCTTTTCTCTGGCCTGCGAACTCCTCAAGAAGACGGAGGCCGGCAAAAGGCCCGTCAGGCTCTTGGGGATTTCCGCATTCCATCTCCACGCGAGAGGGGAAGGAAAGCAGCAGCTTCTTTTCGGGGAAGACCCGTCGTTCCTGAGGCGCAGAGAGCTCAATCGGGCCCTGGACGCCATCTGCGAAAAATTCGGCAATAAAGGAGTGGGGCCGGGTACGCTGTTTTCGGAGTAGCTTTCACGGAAGGGTCCCGGGGGACTCCCGGCGGACGGACACGGTCCCGTTTTTAACACCGAGGACAGCGTGCCGCCTCCGGTCAAAACCGTCAAAGCGGGAGGATCGCCGCAACGGTATCTCCCGTAACTTTCTCCTCCCAAACAAGGTCCAGCTTTTCCAGGTTTTTTTTCGCCGGTCCTTCCAGACGTTTTCCAGTGAGGTCGAATACGCTGCCATGGCAAGGACACATAAATCTCTCTGAGGTCTCGTCAAATCCCAGGTCGCAACCGAGGTGGGTACATCGTGCGGGCAGGGCGTAGAATGTTCCCTTGTCTCGATCTCGGAGCAGGTAGACCCCGCTCTTGAAATTTACGCCGGATTCTCTCTCCCCTGGATGGAAAACGACCCTTCGCGTTGTCTTCTTTCTGAAAGAAAGAAACGAAATAACGGGGTAAGCGAAGAGCAATATCCCTGATCCCCAGAGAGCTTTCGAGAATGCCTTATAGAGGAAATCTCTCCTCTGCATTGGTACCTCTCCTGCTGCCCTCTTTGTCCAAAAATTCGGCCAAAGTCCTAATGTCTACCCGGGATTTGCCTGCTCGGAGTTTCCGTTTTCCCGTTCGGATGCGGCGAGGGAGCGTCTCCGCCGGAGGGATGGTCTACTCCGAGTTGCCCGAGGGAAAGGAGATCCTTCGGGCCGGTATGCCAACCGCAAGGAATATACAATGAATCTTTTACAGATCACAAGGCATCCGGTTCCCGCCTGCAGTTCTTCTTGTCCGGAAGGCTCCCTAAGGTATTTGGGTGTGGAAAATCAAGATTCTGGTGTTGGATTATTCAACATGGGGATAAGATATTGGAATTCATTCAGAATCTCGCAAAGGTCATTTGCTGCACGGAGGACATTCCCTCAAACGTTGTATTTCCCGACAGTTTGAGATCGGGTTTTCCGGGAGCTTTTGGTAGATTTGCTGGACATTCACGGAATTTATCCCGTTATTTTAGCGTGTTATGACTCATGATAGAGATGTGGCACAGGTATTGCTGATAGAAAAGAGAAGGGGCAAAGGCAAGTGCAACGACAACAGGCCGCAAGTGTGAAACGCCCATTCAACAAAGCCAGACAATAAGGAGCGGAAACCATGGCAGAGAAAAGAGAAGAAGGAAAAAGGAGCAAGGTGGGATACGGGTCCACCTACAGGAAGGGAACCGGCGGAGACCTTAGAGACAACACCGAAATCGGGAGTGTCCTGGGCGGGCAGGTATGGCTGGTCAAGCCGGATAAAGAGGCGCAAGCCGCTAATCCCTGCATTTGGATGCAGTCCGGAGCCGTGGAGTTCAAGGGCTGCAACAACTACTATGACTGCACCACCTGCAAGTATGACCTCGGCATGAGCAAAAAAGTGCGCGAAGGAAAGCAG
>CAYVUX010000399.1:0-4062 GCA_964455075.1 uncultured Desulfobacteraceae bacterium
CCTGTGAAGGGGCGAGGGGGTGCCACCAAGACGGTCTTCGGGATACACCCCAAATCTCTGCGGCCATTCGGGAACGCCGGGGACTGCAAAATCGGCGTCCCGATTCACCAGGTATTCCTTTCTGTGCATGATATTGGGGCTCACAAGCCATTCAAAGGACGAACTAATATTCGGAAAGTCATGGATACCCCTCGCCATCCAGAGCGGTATACGCGTGTCCTCCAAGTTGGCAAAGGCAAAGGTAAACCGCCTGTCTTCGGGGTGGATCACATCGCCGACCCTATCGGTCAGGGACTCTCCCCAGATGACGATCTGCCTGCCGACTTTGAAGGAGTGTCTTCTCGACGGCTGCCATTGGATATAACACTCTCTCAGCACATCCTCCATTTTATAGTATTCGCTGTACTCCTTGCCGTCGCGTTCACTGGCCGATCCTTCCTCAATGTCATACCAGGGCTCCCATACGAATTGTAAGGCTGTCCAAAACTTGAGCTGATTGGAAACTCTCACGTCCCCGTAAGCCCGCAGCCAGGTTCTTGCGGTGGCCAAGTCGTTGCCGTCCTGGACGTAATCATGTTTATCCGTAAAGACACCCAGATTGTTGCGCAGGAAGCCGTATATCGTTACGTCGGCGTCCCCCACCTTGGCGGGTTTGAAGGCTGCTCCTTGCGACGGAACCAGAAGAACCATCGCCCCCAATGAAACCCCCAGAAATAACAACACGTGCTTCATCCTTTTCATTGCCTTTCCTCCTTGCTTTGTGTTGATAAGGTAAGAAAAACGCACAATATTGACTGCCTCGAAATGAGGTCCGGATTACAGCCCCGCCCGCATGATGAACTTTGGCCTGACGATATTGATGATCGCCGGAAGGACCAAAACGCCAACCAGCATGTTCACCATCATGAGGATGCCCAGCAGAAATCCCATTTCGGCCTGAAACCGAAGGGGCGAAAAGTACCAGAAGACCACGCCTGCAGTCATCATGGTGGCCGTGAAGAAAACCGCCCGGCCTGCGGTGGTAATTCCGCGCACCACAGCCCTGGAAAGGTCCTTCTCGTCCTGATAGGCCTCCCGGATCCTGCTGACAATGTAAAGGCCGTAGTCAACGCCCAGCCCGATGCCCAGTGCAACCACAGGAAGTGTATTGATATTGAGCCCGATATCCCTGAAAACCATATATGAAAAGGCGAGGAAATTGGCCAAAACCAGTGACGCCACGTAGATGAGCCCTGCGAGAAAGGATCGATAGGTCAGAGAGCAGAGAATAAATACAAGTCCCAGCACCATGGCAAGAATCTGGTGGTTTTTGACTTTGATGACCTCGTTGGCGGCGGCCAGGATCCCTCCCAGCCCACCGGCCGGTTTCGCCACTGCGTCCTCCATAAGGTCCTCGTGACTTCGGATAAAATCCTCCACCCTCTTGATTACGTTTTCCAGGGTATCGCCTTTGTGGTCCCTCAGGAACAGCCTTACTGGACTGGAACGATGGCGATAATCCGTCCATTGGTCCATATCACCGGGGCCCGACCCCGTCTGAAAAAGAAACAACAGATCGGAAATCGCCTTGACGTCCGACGGGATAAACTCCATCTTGGGATCATTTCCGTGGGCCAGCATGTTTAGGCTCTTTATGAGATCGGCAATGGATATGGCAAATCCTACCTCCGGAGCTTCCATCATGTGTTGCTTGAGCTCCTCCATACCTCTTGCCACATTCGGTTTGGCCATGGCGCTAGTTTCGTCTCCTTCGATTACCACCCACATTTCGTCAAGACCCGGGAAACGATTATTGATACGCACCGTATCCACATTGTATGTCGAATCCTGCCACAAAATCGGACTACCCGGGTTTGCATCGCCGTATCGAAGATGTGTGGAGGAAATCACACTGAAAAGCAGCACAGCGCCTGCCATACCAAGCACAACATACCGGCCGCGGCCGAAAGTCCAGGTGGTCATGGTGGAAAGGATTCGTCTCAGCACACTCGTGCTTTCTCCGGACTGAACGGGCACCTTGATCCTTCTAAGCAATGAAAAAAACACAGGAAGAAAGATCAGCACGGTAAAAACGACACTCACCGCCCAGAAAGTACCCAGGTATGCCAAATTCTTGAGGATGGGGATCGGGGTAAAGCTGATAACGAGAAGGCCCAGAGCATCGGTCAGGATACCCAGCAGTCCGGGCGGGAATAGATTGGATCCGGTCACCAACGCCGCCTCCCGGGTGTCCCCAAGTCTTGTATACTCCTCCACAAACCTTTCGGTCCACTGAACCGCGTGGCTTATAGCCCGCGCGCTGAGCAAGAAAGGCACAACGATAATGAGGGGATCGAAATGAAAGCCCAGCATGGCGGCGAAACCAAGGCCCCATACGGAACTGAGTATGGCCGTGAGAAACGGAATCCACCAAAGCCCCCCGCGCCTCATGTACATAAACAGCATGCCCAGGATGACGAGTGTGGTAATTCCGAAGATCATGGCCATTTCTGGAACATAGTGATAGATCCACCCGTATAAGAGGGGAAGGCCGTAAAGATATATCTTGTGGTTTGCATCCTCCTCTTTTTGTTTTATTTCAATAAATTTTTCAAAAAGGACATTAAAATCGATCTTCTCCTCTATGAAGTTGGCTTTGAGCCGAAGGGCTTTCCTGTCTGTTGAAACATACACCCCGTTAACTTCCGGACTTGAAAAAACCTTCGCCTTAAGTTCCTCAATCCCTTGTTGATCCTTCGGAACCTCTTTCATGATCGGTTTTGCGGCGAACCCGTACGGGGTTTCTCTGGTCACCATAACCCTGGGGCTTGCTAGCGAGAAGATCTGGAAATGGGACACCCCCGGTATGAGATCCACGTCATAATGGATGCGATAAATCTTATCGAGGGTCTCGCGATTGAAAACATCCCCTTCCTTGACCTCCAGTACGATTTGAGCCTGATAGGCACTGCCGAAAAAATTGCCATATCGCTTATGGACCTTCACATAGGGATGGTCTTGTGGAAAAAGGTCCAAGAACTGGGTGTACATCTCCATGTTAAAGATCTGACTGGCAAAAAAGCCGGTCGCCAGGATCATGACAATGAGAACGATCACATTGAATCTCACGACGAAAGAAACAAGTCTCCTGAACATGTTTTACCTTTCCTTACTCAATACCTAATCCTCGTCCCAGAGCCGATTATCCACCGTAAGGATTAAAAGGTACCCAGCTCTGCCCATTGTCATGGGTCGCAAAAATCGTCCCGTTGTTCCCCACGAGGAATCCGTTCCCCTCATCCGCAAAATCTATTCCGGAAAGCCAGGTATGATGATGAGGAAGAGAAACCGGGAACCAGTTTTTCCCCCCGTCCTCCGACCGCAGTACGGCACCCCGCAGTCCCACAGCCACCACCCGGTCTCCGCCAGCGAACTGCACTTTCAAAAGCGTATCCTTGGTGGGGCTTTGAATCTGATTCCAGCTTTTGCCGCCGTCCTCCGTAAGGAGGATCTTCCCCTGGGTGCCCACGGCCACACCGTGGAGTGCATCCCGGAACCCGATTCCAAAAAGCTTGGCATCTCCTTCGGACCACTGCCTTTCCCACGTTCTACCCCCGTCGGTGGTGTGAAGGATGGTTTCAAATTCACCCACCACCCAGCCTTCCTTGGAGTTGAGAAAAAGGAGATCGTTCAGATTCACATCTTCCGTAAAGGGCAACCTCTCCCAGTGCGCTCCCCCGTCCGGGGTATGTAGAATGACTCCGTAGGTGCCTACGACCCATCCTTCATTCTCATTGACGAACTGGATTTTCAGAAGGTGTTCGCCGGGTAGTGGAAAGGTCTGATCTTGCCATGTGGCCCCGGCATCATCTGTGTGCAGGATAATCGCCTGTTCGCCGACCACCCACCCCTCGTGATCGCTCACAAAATCAATGCTCAAAAGGGAATTGATAACCCCGGTCTTCTGGCGGGTCCAGGTCCTCCCCCCATCCGAGTATTTGTTGAATGAGACGGCGACCACGCAGATCTACACGTTGTCTTCGTCCGCAAATGAGACATCATAGAACTTGTCCAGCATACGCA
>CAYVUX010000400.1:0-4059 GCA_964455075.1 uncultured Desulfobacteraceae bacterium
GAATTTATTTTTGAGTGAGCCCTTAGGAATTCTGCCTGAATCGGCCGCGCTCCGGAGAGCCGGCCCCCGAATGTTCCATCAACTCACGCCCGCCGGATCCCCCGGGCGAAAATGTCAATCGCCAGATCCAGTGTGGGTTTCAGATAGTCCTTTTCCGGGTTGATCATTCGTTTGCTCTCTTCCCAGAGTACCGCGCCCGTGAACACGCTCCAGATAATGTCGGCAAGAGCGACCGGATGGTGTTTCTCGAAGCGGCCTTCCTCGATCCCTTCCTCAAAAATGCTCGCAAGGCTCTGGAGGCACTTGCCCGCCAGGGCGTTCAGCCGGTTGGACCGCTCTGGAGGCAGGTCTTTCAATCCGTCGCTTGCCTGAAGGTGAAACAGATTGATCAGGATCAGCGGATCGAAATGGAAAACATCGTAAAGCAACGCCTTCAGTGCATGGAGCTTTTCATCGGGCTTTTGAGTCTCATCCTGTTTGAGTTGCTCCAATCTTTCGCAAAGATACTGGAGAAGCTG
This sequence comes from uncultured Desulfobacteraceae bacterium, assembly GCA_964455075.1. Classification (GTDB taxonomy): domain Bacteria; phylum Desulfobacterota; class DSM-4660; order Desulfatiglandales; family Desulfatiglandaceae; genus CAYVUX01. The sequence goes on from CAYVUX010000400.1 coordinate 519, forward strand.
AAGATTGAGAGAGACGTAGAGGTCGTCCTTGTTCTTGAAATAGAGGTAGAGGGCTGCGGGGCTCAGTTCCGCCTCCTGGGCAATTTCCTCAACCGTCGCAGCCTTGAATCCTTTCGCGTGGAAAAGCTTTTTGGCGGCATCCAGGATTTGTCTTCGCCGCATTCTCTGCTGGATGCCTTTCTCGCGCTCCCTCCTCTCCGTGATGCCCAAGAGACTGCGCCTCCTCATGAATGGCATTTACTTGGCTGGCAGTTCTTTATATAACTAAATGCCCTTCACCAGTCAAGGAGAATTTTCCGCTTTCCTGCGATTTTCAGCTAGTCTTTTGAAAAAGGGCTCCGCCTTCATTTCGAGAATGAAGTCTTACGGCGCCGGGCTCGGGGTCGAACAGTCCCGAGCCCGACGATTCGGCCGAACAGCTCACCGGGGGCCAAAGGCGAAAAAAAGAAGGGGTCAAGAGTCTCAGAATTTGGTACCCGCCGGGCCTCCTCCTAACTGCCTCCGTAAGTCTCCTTGATTTTGTCGCGGTCGGGGTCGCCGTTTTCCGTCACGGGGAAATCCTCGACGAACTCCACATACTGGGGCTTCTTGTACCTGGCTATTCTTTCCCCCACAAAATCGATCAGTTCCTGTGCAGTCATCGTCTGTCCTTCTTCGAGCTTGCAGACCGCCTTGATCCCCTCGCCCCATTTGGGATCAGGCACGCCGAAGACTACGGTCATCTCCACCGCCGGGTGCTGGATGATTACTTTCTCCACTTCCGCGGGATACACGTTTTCTCCGCCCGGCTTGATCAGCTCTTTCTCCGCTTTTCGTCCCGCGTACCAGAGGAATCCGTCCTCGTCAAACCGTCCGAGATCTCCGGTGTGATGCCACCCTTCCCGGAAGGTGTGTGCCGTGTCCTCCTGCAGGTTCCAATATCCCTTGAACACCATGGGTCCCCTTACGGTGATCTCTCCCACCTGCCCTGTCTCCACCGGCCGGTCGTAGTCGTCCACCATCTGCACCTGGGCCATGGGAAGCATCCTCCCCGCGGAACCCGGCTTATCATCATAGCGGGAAAACGTGGCCAGGCAGGATGTCTCGGTCTGCCCGTAAAGGCAGTAAAAGTGCCCTCCTGTCAGGCGCTGATACCGTTCGATGGTCTCCGGGCTGTCCAGGCCCCCCACGGCCCTGAGAGAAGAGATGTCCGCGCCGGTCTTTTCGTGCTCATCAAGGATGGAAGTCAGGATCGGCGGGAACTCCACCATGAAGGTGAGCCCCTTGTCCTCGATGAGCTTCGTCGCCTGGGCCGCGTCGAACTTCTTGACGTTTGCTGTCAAGCCCCCTGCGTGAAAGGTGGCGGTTGCCGCGAAGAGGCCCCCCACATGAAAAAGCGGCAGAATATTCAGGAGCGCGTCTCCGGGTCCCAGGCCTATCTGGTACATGAAGTGCATATTCGCCCAGAGCACGTTTCCATGGCTCAGCAGAGCTCCCCGCGGCCTCCCGGCCACGGCCGCGGTATGGATGATGACGAATCCGTCATCGGTGTGCACTTCCTGTTCTTCAAATCCATCACCCTCAGCCATCAGTTCGCCGAAGTCGGCGAATTCTCCTCCCGAAAGTCCGAGGTTGAAGAACTTCTCCACCGACGAAAGGGAACCCTGAATGCCCTTGACCGTTTCCTGAAAATCGGGGTCCACGAACACCCACTTGGGCTCGCAGTCGTTGAGATTGTAACCGACTTCGTCCGCCGAGAGTCTCCAGTTGATCGGAAGCACAATGGCACCGGTCGCCGCGGCCGCCCCGTAGATCATGAAATACTCCGCCACGTTTTTCCCAAGGACCCCCAACCGGTCACCCTTCCTGATTCCCGCCTTCAGAAAACCGGTCGCGAGGCGGTCAACCTGCTGCTTGTACTGGGAAAATGTGAATGTGCGGTCATCCCCCACCTCAAGCCAGGCGTCGCTCTTTTCGAAACAGACGGCGTTTCGTTTGACGAGGTCGTAGAATGTAAAGTCGTAGAGTCCCATTGTATCCCCCGTTCTTTCAAAAATGAGTTAACAGTTGAATCTCCCTGGAGCCCCGGCTTCGGCTTCACCGGGAATTCCCCGAGTGACACCAAATGCTCCCTGCTCCCGCACCGGGGCGCAGAAGGCACCTTCCCCTCTATATTCGGATCGGGCCTTCGGTGTCAAGACTTGCTCCGGTGTCGCAACATCCTCGGAGTTGCTCCGACTCGGCCGGCTTCCTCACCGAAGAGCTTTCTTGTCCACCTTGCCCACCGGTGTCAACGGAATGTCATCCATGAACTGAATAATCTTGGGCACCTTGTACGGCGAAAGGTTCTCCCGCGCGAAGGACAGAATTTCCTTCTCGAGATCCTCTTCATTTCTCCCCCGGGCCTCCCCGCTCGGCTGAACCACCAGTTTTACCCGCTCGCTTCCCGGCCGATCGGGGTTCGGCACGCCGATGACGGCACAGTGCCGTATTACGGGATGCCTGCACAACACCTCTTCCACCTCCCGCGAAAAGACCTTGAAACCGCCGACATTAAGCATGTCCTTGGCCCGGTCTACGATTGTGAAGTAGCCCTCCTCGTCCATGCGGGCAACATCGCCCGTGTAGAGCCATGTTTCCCCGTCGATTTCCCGCAAAGCAATGTTCGATTCCTCCGGCCGGTTCAGGTAGCCTTTCATGACCTGGGGCCCCTCAACCACCAGCTCCCCTTCTTCTCCTGTCGGCACCCGGCGGCTTCCCCCGTGGAGGTCCATCAGGCGGACTCTTGTGCTCGGAAGGGGGAGCCCCACCGTTCCCTGTTTCTTTCTTCCTTTTCTGGGATTCATCGTGACCAGGGGGCTCGTCTCCGTCATTCCATAGACCTCGATAAGCTTCCCTTCGCCGACCACGGCTTCAAGGGCTCGAACCCCGGCCACCGGAAACGGGGCCGCCCCTGAAATGCAGAACTTCAACTTCGAGAAGTCCAGCTTCCCGAAGGCGGGGTTCTCCAGGAGCAACTGATATAGGGATGGTACGTTTACAAGGATGGTCGGCTTGTAGCGCGCCGCCTCTTTGACGATGTGATCCGTGTTCCTGGGGTCGGGAATAAGCACCTGAGCGCCCCCCACGGACAGCGTCATGAGCCCCAGCATGAGTCCAGCCAGGTGAAAGAACGGAAAGCCGGAAAGCAGCACATCCTCTCCTTTTTCCGTCTTGCACCACTCATCGATCTGGGTGATGTTCGCCATCAGGTTTTGGTGAGTCAGGACCGCTCCCTTGGGGACCCCCGTGGTGCCCCCGGTGTACTGCACCAGGCAGGGGGTGTCAGCGCTCACAATCGGTTCCGGGTCCCTGTCCGGATAGTGTCGAAGGACCTCAGAAAGCCTAAGAATCGTCTTGCCCGCAACACGGCCCACACGGCCCGTCGGCGCCTTCCCGAGGAATCGGCCCAGCAACCGTTTGAGCGGTGGGAGAAACTCCAGCAGCCCTGTCACGATAACCAGCTTCAAGTGGGGCAGCCGGTCGAAGACGCCCGCAAGTCGCCGCTCAAAAAGGACGTCGA
>CAYVUX010000401.1:0-4056 GCA_964455075.1 uncultured Desulfobacteraceae bacterium
GAAGCATCAATAATAAATTATATCTTATTTAGAGCCAGGAAGGAACACCCTCTTGAGTTTTCTCCTCCCGATTTCCGCCTCTCTTTCCATCCTGCTCCACGGGCTGATTCAGCCCTTGTTCATTTCGAGAAAGACCGTGCCCTTTCAGGAATGATGCTTTCATCTTCTCACGGCTTTTCTTACATGATATCCTTGACTCCGGCATAGTACGTGCGGCACTTTCGATAAGGGTTTTTGCAGCATTTCAGGACTTCAAAACACCGGCCGAAAAGGAGACGGAAATCCTTGCCGGCTCTCAGCATCCGACCACATTCTTCAGGTCATTTCCGCGAGGACCCGTTCGCGTACATCCTGGACACCGCGAAGCCGTTTTGAAAGGCATGAAGGGAAAGACTCATCTGTAAACGGGCGTCTTGAAGGAAAACGACACCATGGATGACCGGCAATTTCGACTCCTGCTGGAATACCTGGAACGTCCCTGGCGTGGCTACCGAAATGTCCGAAAAGGAGTCAAAAAACGGATCCATAAACACATGCAGCAACTGGGCTGCAGAAACCTGGAAACCTACCTCCATATCCTGGACACGAACAAGGCGGTCAGACAGGAGTGCGAGCAGTTGATGTGCGTATCCATCAGCCGGTTCTTTCGAGACCGCAGGCTGTGGGAGAGCCTCCAGGACCGGGTCCTCCCTTCTCTGCTGGAAGCCGGAACCGGTCCGGTCCGGGCATGGTCCGCAGGATGCGCCTGCGGAGAGGAGGTTTACAGCCTTGAGATTCTCTGGGACCGCCTGGTGCGCAACCGGCCCGATCGTCCTCGCCTGGATATCACGGCCACGGACATGAACCCGGGCTATCTTCGGAGGGCGGTAGCGGGAATCTATCCTGCGAGCAGTCTCAGAGAGGTGCCCGAGGGAGTAAAAGAAGAATATTTCACCGCAAAGCCGGAAGGCCGGATCTTTGAAGTGCGCCCGTCCCTCAGAGTCGATATCCGGTGGGAGTGCATGGACGTTCGGTTGGCGGCTTCAGGCGACCCGTCGTTTCGCCTCATCTTGCTCAGGAATGGTCTTCTCACCTATTATAAGGAGGCACAGTGGAGGACCGTCCTGGAGGCAATCCTGAAACGCCTCGCGCCCGGGGGATACCTGGCGATCGGTTCCCATGAACGGATTCCTGCTCGCAGACTGGACCTGAGGCCCGATAGCAGCCTCCCCTATCTTTACAGAAAGGCGCATTAGGCATTGCAGCGAAACGCAGCGGAAAGGCATCTCCTCTTCACGGGAAGTCCCGGATGCGGCAAGTCCACGCTCATCCAAAAGATCGTGCGGCGGCTCGAGACGCCGTGCACGGGTTTCCTCGCACGGGAGCTCCGGGAAAAGGGAAGACGCATGGGATTTTTCGTGGAGACGCTCAGCGGCCAACAAGGGATGTTGGCTCACAGGGACATCTCAAGTCCATGCAGGGTTGGAGCCTACGGCGTGGACATCGAGGCGTTTGAAAAAATCGCGGTGCCTTCCATGAGGCCAGAGGACAAAGACACTGTGGTGGTGATCGATGAGGTCGGAAAAATGGAGTGCTTCTCGACGATGTTTCGGAAAGCCCTGCTTCGGGCGCTGGATTCCGAGAATCGGCTCCTGGGCACCATCGCCGCCAAGGGGAACGCCTTTATCGAGGGGATCAAGAAGAGAAAAGACGTCACCCTGATGCGGGTGACCGAGAAGAACCGCGACATGCTGGTTGAAGAAGCTCTGAGCTTTTTCAAAAATGCAAGCGGCTGAAAGAAGTACGCGAAAGCCCGGTCCCATGCCGTGCGGTGCCGGAAGGCCGCGGAAGCGGCGGGACTTCGCCGCGTGCGCGTGGGCAACGCCCACCTGCTGGGCGAGGCCTACTGAACGAGTGATATGATGAAAGGGGTTTCCATTATGGCTTTCTGCCTTGCCATTACGGGATAGAGAGGAGGAAATGATGCCGCCCGGAACAGTCAGCGATGCTTTGATCAATCAATTGTACGCCAAGGTGGCCGAATACATGAACACCTCCGGCAACTGCGCACAAACGACCTTTTTGACCCTTCAGGAAGGTTTCCACCTGGAAGACGGAGCCGTCTTGAAAGCGCTGACCCCGTTTCCCGGCATGGGCTTGCGGGGCGAGACCTGCGGCACGGTCACCGGGTCGCTCATGGCTATCGGGCTGGCTTACGGGCGCGGCCGGGACCAGTTGGGAGACTGGTCCCTCTTCACCGCATCCCTTCGTCCGGCAAGACGATTCTGCCGGGAATTCGAAAAAATATACGGAAGCACCAGATGCGGCGACGTGGTGGAAAAGCAATTCGGAAAGCGTTTCGATCTGGCCGATCCGGCCCAATCCATGGAATGGTATAATCAAGGTGCCATGGAGAAGTGTGCGGAAGTGGTGCGAACGGCGGTTCGCATTGCGGCGGAGATCATGGGCTCCAAGGATGGGTAGGTCACAAGGCAATTCCTTGTGCGTCCACTTCCAGAAAAGCAGCTGCAAGGAGAACGGGCGGTCTCCGGTGTCCTCTACCATAGCGGGTAAAACGTCGTGACACACGAAATCCTTCTTTGCCTGTTAACGCTCCTCGCATCCGTGGTCGGCACAGCAACGGGATTTGGGACATCAACCATTATGATTCCGGTCATGGCCTTGTTCCTGCCCCTGCCCATAGCGCTGCTTTTCGTAGGGATCATTCACCTGGCCGGGGATATCTGGAAGGTGCTGCTTTTCAAGCGGGGCGTTGACTGGAAACTGATCCTCGGCTTCGGTGTCTCAGGCATTGCGACCAGTTTCCTGGGAGCAACTCTTTCCCTGCACGCACAAAGGCTTCCGATCAAGCATATTCTTGGAGCTTTCCTGATCCTGTATGTCGTTTTTCTTTTCCTGAATCGCCGATGGGCCTTGCCGAAGGCGCATAGTACGGCCGTCTGCGGCGGTCTTCTTTCCGGTCTCTTTGCCGGGTTCTTCGGAGTAGGAGGAGCGGTTCGGGGAGCCTTTTTGACGGCTTTCGATCTATCCAAAGAAGTGTACATATTTACTTCTGGCTTCATTGCCTTGTTCATTGACATCACCCGCGTCTCGGGCTATCTGTGGGGAGGGGCCCGATTGCCAGAGGGCATCCTGCTCGCGCTTGTAATCAGCATCCCAGCGTCCTTTTTCGGTGCGTACATTGCAAGGGGCTTTTTGAATAGACTGCCCCAGAAATTCTTCCGCATCTTCGTCGGGATCTTTCTTGCCCTCGTCGGAGTTCGATTGCTCATCTGGGCATAAGCAATGATGGCGCTCCTCCTTATCTGTTCGATTTCGATAGCGATCCCGGTTCGTTTGCTCCCGAAAGGGTGATCGGGCACCAATCTTCGGGCGGGTCTCCGGTTGCAGCCTGGATTATCCGCAAGTACCCGTTATGCAATGGGAGTCGGGCAACCATTTCACAAGGTGATGAGGAAATGTCATGCACATCCGAGAAGCCACACCGGATGACAACGAGGAACTCCAGCAGCTCCAGGCGCTTTGTCCGCAAGGAACGTCGCTCATCGTTTCCATAGTCAATTCCCCTGATTTTTTCGCCAGGGGCAAAGCCTATGAATCATACAAGGTCTATGCGGCCTGTGAAGGAGAGAGGATTGTTGCCTCGCACGCCTGCGCACTGCGAAACGCTCTTGTCCGCGGCAAGCTTCATCGTGTAGGGTACTCATTCCAGACGTTTGTACACCCCAATCACCGGAAAGAAAAACTGGCAAAACGCCTTCTCCAACATGTGCGAAAGGGATTGTGCACTGCGCCGAACCATGAAGCTGGGCAAGGCGTTTGTCGACACCTCTACCTATATCGTGGACAGCCGGAAACGCCGAATCCCGGTAGTCGTATGCACCTCTTTGCTCAAGGACGAGAAGGGCAAGGTCCTGGGAGGGGTGGAAATATTCCGTGACATGAGCCAGCTCGAAGAATTGCGCAAGGAGTTGGAAAGACGCTACGAGGCAGGGGACATGGTAAGGGCTCACTCAAAAATAAATTCACAGAATTGACGCTCAGATTTGGGTCGGA
>CAYVUX010000402.1:0-4051 GCA_964455075.1 uncultured Desulfobacteraceae bacterium
ATGGTGCCCGAAATCGCGCTCGCCACCTATCTGGAGGGCGTGTTCAGAAGCCGCATGGGGGACCGTATTGCGATCTATCACAGCGGGCTGAACGAAAGGAAACGGCGTGAGGAGTGGATGCGCATGCTCGAAGGGAAGGCGGACGTGGTGGTCGGGGCCCGGTCGGCGCTTTTCGCCCCGTTTTCCAAACTGGGCCTCATCATCGTCGACGAAGAGCACGACACGGCCTACAAGCAGGAAGGCAAACCCTGCTATCAGGCCCGGGACGCAGCGGTGGTGAGGGCCAAAAAAGCCCATGCCGTGGTTGTGCTCGGTTCCGGAACACCTTCGGTGCAGTCCTACCACAACGCCGTCACCGGCAGGTACCAGCTGATCTCCATGCCGAACAGGATCGAAAGAAGGCCGCTCCCTCATGTGGAAGTGATGGATATGAAGCAGGTGGACCCCGGCAGTGCACGGAATCCCATGGTCAGCCCGAGGCTTGAGGAGGCCCTCCGGGAAACCCTCTCCCAGGGGAACCAAAGCATTCTCTTCCTGAACCGGCGTGGATTCCACCGGGTTCACCTCTGCCGGGCCTGCGGGGAAGCCCTCCACTGCCCCAATTGCGATGTTGCCCTCACGTTCCACCTGAAGCGCGGTCAGCTGTGCTGCCACTATTGCGGCTTCCGCGCCCGTGAGATGCCGAAGTGCGTCTCGTGCGGTTGCCCGACTTTCAGGGCGTACGGATTCGGAACGGAAAGGCTGGAGCACGAACTGGGGGAACGATTTCCGGAGGCCACTGTCAGGCGCATGGACACGGACAGCACCAGGCGAAAAGATCAAGCGTATCACATTCTGAAGGGCTTCAGCGAGCGTCGGATCGACATCCTGGTCGGGACCCAGATGATCACGAAAGGCTACGACTTTCCGAGGGTAACCCTGGTCGGCGTAATCGCCGCGGATCTGTCTTTGGCCTTTCCGGACTTTCGGGGGGGAGAGAGGACCTTCCAGATCCTCTCCCAGGTCGCCGGGCGCGCCGGCCGGGGAGACCGGAAAGGAAGGGTGATCATCCAGACCTACAATCCTTCGCACTACGCAATCCGCGCCGCCACTTCCCACGACTTCCGTTCGTTCTTCGAAAAGGAGACGGCCTTGCGGGCGGAGCTGGGATATCCCCCGTTTTCGCATCTTGCCTGTTTGCGGCTTCAGGGAACCCACAAGAGAAAGACCGAAGAGGCTGTCCATGAAATCGGAAAAACCGCAAGAACCGTCATGAAGCGGTGGACGAAAACGGGGAAGGAGATCCAGGTGCTGGGGCCTGCAGAGGCTCCGATTTCCCGGATAAAAGGCAAATATCGGTGGCAGCTTCTGGTGAAGGGCAAAGCCCCTTCCGTTCTCCACAAATTCCTCAGAGACCTGGACAGGGCCTCCAAAAATACGCTTCAGGCCGCCGGTGTCCAGCTCACCGCAGACGTGGATCCGTACCACATGACATGAAAAAGGGTTCCAAGGCCCTTGCCTTCGCAAGGCAAGTTGAGATAGAAAAGAACTTGGAAGATTGCCGAAATTGCGATCGCCTTGAATCCTTTTCCCGTGACGAGGAGCCTGCATGAATATACGAAAGCACATCCCCAAGGGATTCTTGTTCATCCTTGTCGGTTTTGCCGCCGTCTTCGGGTGCAACAGCAACGCCTCCTCCGGTCGAGAAGCCCCGAATTTTTCCCTTTCCGATCTCTCAGGCCGGACCACCTCTCTGAAAGACTATCGCGGTACCGTGGTTCTTCTGGACTTCTGGGCCACTTGGTGCCCGCCGTGCAGGCTGTCCATACCGGAACTCGTACAAATCCAGGCGGAATACCAGGATCGAGGAGTCACCGTTCTGGGCATCTCCATGGATGATCCGGGGCAATTTCCCGATGCGTACCTCAAGGCCTTCAAGGAGAAGTATCAGATCAACTACCCGATTCTGCGGGGCGACCTGAATGTCATGGGAAAGTACTTCGGCCATGACACCCCGGCCATTCCCACCATGTTTGTAATCGATCGCCAGGGGCAGATTCGAGAGAGAATTGTGGGCTTCAGCCCCGGGGCCGTGGAAGACTCGCTTGAAAACCTATTCGAATGATCATCGACTGCCATACACACATCTTTCCTCGAGAATTTCGCGAGGGACGAGAGGGGCTGTTCCCGGGAGAACCTTCTTTTAAAGCCGTGTATAAAACTCCCGGTTCAAAGCTGGCGGGCGTCTCGGAACTTCTCCGGGACATGGATGAACAGGGTGTGGACAAGTCCCTGGTCTTCGGTTTCCCTTGGCACCAGGAAGATCTCTTCCGTCGCCACAACGATTACATCCTCGATGCCGTTCAACGCCATCCCCGTCGTCTGATCGGGCTTTGCTGCTTTTCCCCCCTGGCGTCGGGAGGCGCGAGAGAAGCGGAACGGTGTCTCCAAAGCGGGTTGTCCGGGGTGGGAGAGCTGGCTGTCTACCGTTCCGGACTGACAACAAGGGTATGCGAAGCCATGGGAGGCGTCATGGCGGTCTGCATGGAAAGGGACGTCCCCCTCATGCTCCATACCAACGAGCCTGTGGGCCATCGGTATCCGGGAAAATCCCCCATGACCCTCTCGCAGATTTACGCGTTCTTGAGATCGTATCCCTCCAACCGTATCCTGCTGGCCCACTGGGGAGGGGGCCTTCCGTTCTATGCGCTCATGAAGAAGGAGGTCCGGGAAGTACTGGAAAATGCCTGGTTCGACACGGCCGCCTCCCCGTTCCTCTACCGGCCCGACATCTACATGCTGGCAGGAGGGATCATCGGTTTCGACCGGATTGTTTTCGGAAGTGATTATCCCCTTCTGAAGCCCCGAAGATATTTGGAGGAGATGGAAAGCGCCGGCCTCTCCGCCTCGGCATTGGAGCAGGTGACATGCCGAAACGCACAGAGCCTCTTCCGAATTCCCCCGTGATCCGTCTCCCCGCCTTTTTCCTCTAGCCTCCGATATCGGACATCTGCCCGGAGACCGAAAGCAAGGTTTCCGCGGCCAAACCGTGCGAAGCGGGTTTCTTCGCCGCCGCCTTCAGGAAGATCCGGGCCAGCTCTTCGTCCGAGGCCCCGCGCCTCAGGGGGGCCTTCAGATCTTCCTCCACATCGGAGAGAAGACAAGGCCTCAGACGGCCGCTCGGGACGAGGCGCATTCGGTTGCAGGCATGGCAGAAGTGATGGGAAAGGGCGCTGATGAACCCGATTTCTCCCCGGGCTCCCGCAAAACGAAATCGCTGAGCAGGACCGTCCAAAGGCAGGTTCTCCACCGGCTCCAGCTCCCCGAGGGTTTCCAGGCGGGCTTTAACCACGTCATCGGGAACATGCCTCAACGGCCCTCCGCGGGCCGTCCCACCCAGCGGCATATACTCAATGAATCGAATATGATAGGGGTACTCCAGGGAAAGCCGCCCAAAATCCGTGACTTCGTCGTCATTGAGGCCTTCGATGAGCACGACATTAATCTTGATGGGGTCCAGGCCCTCTTCTTCGGCCCGGCGGATCCCCTCCATGACCTGGTTCAGGCAATCGAAACCGGTTATGGCACGATACCGTTCCCTCCTCAGGCTGTCCAGGCTGATATTGACACGCCTTATCCCGGCGGATTTGAGACGCTCAATCTTGTCGGAAAGATAGACCCCATTCGTGGTGAGAGCCAGATCCCTCAAACCTTCCAGGCGGGAGAGGCGGGCGATGAAATCCCAAATCCCCTTTCGCACCAGAGGCTCTCCCCCGGTGAGTCGAATTTTTCTCACTCCGAGTCCAACGGCGATTCGCGTTAGACGGTGGAGCTCTTCATAGCTGAGGATCTCCTCGTGGGGCAGCTTGGGAACGCCTTTGCACGGCATGCAGTAAACACAACGCAAATTGCATCGATCGGTCACGGACAAACGCAGATAATCAAGCCGTCGATTACGCCGATCCAACATTATTGAACCTATACCCATGAATCCCTCTTCAGTTGGTTTCCATTCGGAAATGGCCTTTTTCTTCGCACCCTGACGGGTGACTCAGTCCCCACCCTTCGGGCG
>CAYVUX010000403.1:0-4048 GCA_964455075.1 uncultured Desulfobacteraceae bacterium
CCGCATTTCGGGGAGTGGATACAGGAAGGGCACCCGTCCTCGCACTCGCAGTGTTTGATGAGATCCAGGGTTTTTTCGAGCAGCTCCCGGACGATATCGAAGCCGCGGCGGGAAAGTCCCACGCCCCCGGGGTAAGCGTCGTAGATGAATATGGCGCTCTTGCCGACCTGGTCATGGTAGGGATAGCAGATGCCCCCGATGTCGTTGCGGTCGCACAGGGCGAAGAGGGGAAATACGCCGATGGCGGCATGCTCGATGGCGTGGATGCCGCCCATGAAATGGAGTCCCTTCTCCTCCACCAGGGAGCGGAAGATCGGCTCGATCTCGATCCAGAAGCCCCTGCCCTCGAAGGTCCGGGCGGGAAGATCCAGGGGGAACACCCCCAGGAGCTCCTGGCCGGGCAGGGCCCGCTTCTCGTAGCCGGTCACCTGCTCGGTGACCTTGACCGCGCCTTCCCGCACCAGGAACTGGGCTTCCGGCTTGCTCCGGTGGATGTGCAGAATTTCGGTCTCCTTCTCGCTCCGGGCACGGGTGAAGTACTTGAGATCGGACTCGCGGACGATGATGTCCTTCTTGTCCAGGACGAGGCGTTCCACCTGGTATTGCCTGGCCCTGTGAAGGTAAATGGCTCCGGGGTGGCATTCTTTGAATGCCCTCACCCCGTCCACAGTTCCCACGGCCTGGCCCGTTCCTTTCTCGAACACGGTGTAGGTTTCCCCGGCGGTGCGGATGTCCACGGACAGATGGGGGTTTCGGCGGGAGGAAAACCAGCAGGGTTCGCCCTCCGCGGTTCTTCTCAGAAGCCCCTTTCGTTCGAGCTTTTCGAGCCGCTCCTCCAGATCCACAGGCCAGAATTCTTCGTCGGCCAGGGTGAGAGGGCTCTCGGCCGCGGCGCAGGGCAGGTGGCCTTCCACCACGTAGGGGTTGTCGGGGTCCAGGACGGCCGCCTCCAGGGAGCGTTCGAAGAACTCGGCGGGACGCTTCATAAAGTACTGATCCAGGGCATCCGGCTTTGCCAGAAGGACCACCATGGATTCGCGTCCCGAACGCCCCACGCGTCCGCCCCTTTGCCATGTGGTGATCATGGTGCCGGGATAGCCCACCAGGAGACAGATGTCCAGATACCCGATGTCTATGCCGAGCTCGAGGGCGCTGGTGGAGACCACGCCCAGGAGGTCGCCCCGGGCGAGCCGGCCTTCGATGTCGCGGCGCTCTCCCGGCATGAATCCGGCGCGGTAGGAGCTGACCTTTTCCCGAAGCTCTCCGGAAAGCTGCGTCACCCAGAGGTGAATCAATTCGGTGACCTTTCGCGACTGGGTGAAGGCGATGGTGCGGAAGCCCTTGCGGATGCAGTCTACAAAAAGCTTGGCCGCGTCGAAGTTCGGGCTCGACATGGGATTCAGGAACACATGGTGCTGACCGGACCTGGGCGAGCCCACCGACTGGACCACCTCCAGGTCTTCCTCGATCAGGCTTCGGCCGAATTCCCGGGGGTTGTTCACGGTCGCGGAGGAAAGGATGAACCGGGGGCGTGATCCGTACAGGTGGGAGAGCCTCTTGAGCCTGCGCAGGATCTGGTTGAGATGCGACCCGAAAATCCCCCGGTAGGTGTGGACTTCGTCCAGGATCACGAAGGAGAGATTCTCCAGCAGCTTCTCCCAGTTCTGGTGATGCGCCAGGATTCCCCGATGGAGCATGTCCGGGTTGGTAAAGAGAATCCGGGGCATGTCTGTACGAATCTTTTTGCGCCTGTATGGGGACGTATCGCCGTCGTAGATCTCGGCCCGCACGGCAGGGGCTCCGAGCCCCTTGAGCCAGGGGGCCAGGGCCTTCATCTGGTCCTGCTCAAGGGCTTTCAAGGGGAAGAGGTAAAGCGCCCGGGATTCCGGATTCGTCAGTACCTCTTCGAGGACTGCGAGATTGTATACGAGGCTCTTTCCGCTCGCCGTGGGGGTGGCCATGAGCAGGTTGGCCCCTCCCCGGATGCGGCCGAGAGCCTCCGCCTGATGGCTGTAAAGCCGATCCAGGGCGAGGCCCCGCATCAGCCTCCGAAGGTCCTCCGGCATCTCCGGGGAGTCGGCGTACCGGGCCGGGCGGGGTGGAAGGAAACGATAATGGACAAAGGAATCCCGGTAGTCCGGATGCCCTTGAATCCAGGTGGCGAAGTCTCTCAGGTTCACGCGTTTTCACTCGGTTATTGGATGTTTCCAACAGCCTCTAATAAAGCGGCAGTCCGACAGGCTCCCAGGCGGGGTTTGGACATACCCGGGACAAGCCCGGGGCGTTGGCAAAATCCTGCCGCGGTGCGGTTCGGGATCCTATTCGGGGTCTTCTTCCCCTGCAGTCCGGCCGAACTTGTCTCTGAGCTGCCCGGAAAATTCCTCTTCGGTGGGTTTCGAGCTGCGCTCCTCGGCCTTCCGGACCTTCTCGTGGACGTCTTTTAAGATGTCCGTCATAAATGTGTCCTTCTCCGAGCTCCAGGCGCTCCATCCGTCAATGCCGATGTACTCGTTGTAGGAGGTGCGGTAGTAGGGATCATAGATCCGGGCCCCTTTTTTCTTGTCGAATTCGTAGGCCACGAAGTCTCCGTCGAACAAGTCAAAGTCCTCGTCTCCCAGTCCCAGGGCCTTCAGATGGTCTCGGTGTTCTTCAGGAATGTTCATAATCACTATTACTCCTTACAATACCTTGGTGCCCCCCGATTTCTCAATCCCCTGCCTTTTTCCGGGAAGGCTATCGGACAGCGGGATGGTTCGCGGGCGAGCCCGCTCCTACAGCGGGTTCGGAAGGATTTCTGCAGAAGCGGGTTCAACCGTGAAGACTACTCTTTTCGTGGAAACCTATTTCGGTTCATTCGGAACCTGCATACTTCTCAGCATGAAGCCCCCTCCATATGTTCTCGATTTCGATAGCGATTTCGATTTGGATCATCCAACGTCCCCCTGTGTCGGGACAGGCCGTCTTACAGCAGGAGGGTTCGGAGGCCAGTCCGCTCCTGCAGGAGGTGCGGAAGATCTCTATACCCCCAGGCGCTTTCTGGTGGATTCGAGCCGGCTCTGGGTTTTCTCCCAGCGGGCGAGCAGCCTTTCCAGCCGGTCCCGGATCTCCGAGTATTCATTGAGCATCGGGACCCCCCTTTTCTCGTCCTTGAATATCTCCGGATCCTGGAGTTCCTTGTCAAGTTCCTTTTGACGATGTTCGAGTTTCGAGATGGTCTCCTCGATTCGGGCGACTTCGGTTTCGAGAGGATTCAGCTCTTCCCGGATCCTCCGTCTATTTTCGGCCCGTTCCCGCTTGAGGGCCTTGCGGTTCTGCGGCCCCGCCGGGAAACCGTCGCTTTCGTCTTCGCGGGCATTATCGCCGAGTGCCTCAGGGGACCCGCCCGGTCCTGAATCGGCCCCTTGCTCCATGCGCGAGAGGTGATCGTAGTATTCGTAGAGATTTCCCGGGTACTCGCTCACCTCGCCGTCCGCAATGTCCCAGATCTTGGTGGCCAGCCGGTTGATGAAGGACTGGTTGTGGGAGACGAACACGAGCGTTCCCCCGTAGTCGTTGAGGGCGTCGATGAGTTTCTCCGACGAATCAATGTCCAGGTGGTTGGTGGGCTCGTCCATGACCATAAGGTTTCCGGGCTGGACCAGGATCCTTGCCAGCGAGACCCTCGCCTTTTCTCCTCCCGACAGGACCCTTACGGGCTTTTCCACGTCGTTTCCCGAGAACAAAAACGCCCCGCAAACCCCTCTCACGAAGGAGATGGACTGATCCGGGACCGCCTGATACACCTCCTGAATGACCGTGTTGCCCGGATTGAGCATCTCGGACTGATGCTGCGCGAAATAGCTCATCCGGACCCCGTGACCCAGCCGGATACTCCCCGCGTCAGGCTCTATTTCTCCGGCGATCATCTTGAGGAGGGTGGTCTTGCCGGAACCGTTCGGGCCGATGACCGCGATCCGCTCTCCGCGTAGGACGGTGAGGGTGAGGTCCTCGTACAGGGTCTTGTCCCCGAAGCCCTTGGAAAGCTCCTGAATGGAAATCGTCTCTCGCC
>CAYVUX010000404.1:0-4045 GCA_964455075.1 uncultured Desulfobacteraceae bacterium
CCTGCCTGTCCCGTCAACGGCGGGAGCCCGCACGGCGGGCCTTGATGGGCAGGATGGTTGGGATAGTTGTTGCCCTTGGGCGACTCTCCCCAAGGGCAAAGCCCATGCCGCTGACGCAGCAGAGGGGGCGGGGAAGAACCGCCGCGTTCGGTGGTTGTTGTTCATTCGTTGTCTCATAACCGGCTTGGAGTTAGGGGGTGAAACCGCCCGTTCACTTCGTTCACTTGATGAACAGGATGGGAGGGATATTTTGTCCTTGGACGATGCTGTCCAAGGACAAACTCCATGCCGCTGCGCGGCAAGGGGGTGTAAGGGGGTGCCCCGTTCGGTGTTGAGGCTCGTTCGTTCAGCGGGACTTCATCGGTTTGGAGTTAGGGGGTGAAACCGTCCGGCCCTGGTGCGTCTTCTTCGAAGCGCGGCAGAGCCGCATGCAACGGGATAAATTCGCTACGCTCACTTGATGAACAGGATGGGAGGGATATCTTTTCCTTGGCCGACACTGGCCAACGAAAAACGCCATGCCGCTGCGCGGCAGAGAGGGGCTGGAGACATACGCTCTCAACGGATTTTCTCATGACTTGAGATAGTACTCGATTTCTTCAATAAAGGCATCAAAATCCCCTCTTCCCTTCAAGACATTATTTATCAGCCGGTCCTCATCCACAGTCCAGTACCTGTGAATCAGACTGTTTCTGAAATCGAAAAAGGGTTTGAGCCGCTGGAAGAGCTGCTCCGACAAAATCCCGTTCTCATGCCCTTTTGAAATAGCATCGATATAGCCGGATACCGCAAGACCTTTGTCTTTGGCCAGGATATGCTGGAGCGTATTGCACATTGCTTCGGCCAGCTCGATCAAAATGTATTTGGCGGCCTTTAAAGGTACGGATTCCGGAGTCAATTCATTCTGATCGATCAGTTGATTCAGCTCAAGGCTGTTTCTTCTGATTTCGGTAAGATATTGCCTGATGCGGACCGGATCTGCTTTCAAGACAGGATCTCCTTAAACAGGCCTTCACACTCCCGGAACCTGAACCCGTATCGCTCGAGAAATGCAGAGTGAACTTCCGGATCCTTATCTATCAAGAGCCGATTTTCACTCAGGACATTTTTCAGATAAAGCAATCCAAAGACATCACCGTGTTCAGCCAGCCCGTTCAGCACCCGAATATCGAAAGTATCAGGGGAAAAACCCGTTTTTTTGTGCAAGGCAATTTTCAGATCCGCTGCCAGCTCGTGAAAGTCCGCATCTGCGACACAATAGACGGCAATGTCGATATCCTTTCCTTTTCCACTGCGTACGGCAGATCCGTAAAGGTAAGCAAAAAGGATCCTTTCGTCTTCAGACAGGACCTTGACGATGGGATTGAGTGTTTGGTTTGTAACTAAATCGATATGGGTCTGATCTTGCACTGTGAATCATCCATTTTGGTTGTGGCCAAAGGACGTCATTCCGGACGAGCGACGCGAAGCAAAGAGGGATCCGGAATCCAGGAAAACGCCATCTTTTCGTGAATTTCTGGATCCCGGATCGGGGCCTGTCCCGGACTCCGATCCGGGATCCGGGATGACGAATTACGACACAGCCTCCTTCGCCGGAATGATGGCTTGAACCTCCGGGACATCAGAATGCAACGATTTCTCATTCCCCTTCAACGACATAAGGATGAGGAAAACCGGATGACCATTTCTTTTGAGACCGTCAGGTATCCATTTTCCGAAAGAGCCAAAAAGCATCCTGTAAAACCTGTCTAACGCCATGCATTTGACAAAACGAATCCTCGTCACCGGAGGAGCCGGTTTCCTCGGTTCCCATCTATGCGATCGCCTTGTCGCCGAGGGACACGACGTATTGTGTCTCGACAACTTCTTCACAGGAGCGAAAGAAAATATCCGCCACCTGATGACGGAGCCCCATTTTGAATTGATTCGTCACGACCTGGTCCACCCCGCGTTTTTGGAGGTGGACGAGATATACAATCTGGCCTGTCCGGCATCGCCGGTCCACTACCAGGTGAATCCCGTCAAAACCATAAAGACGAACGTCATGGGCGCCATCCATATGCTCGGCCTCGCCAAGCGGGTAAAGGCCAAAATCCTCCAGGCTTCAACCTCGGAAGTGTATGGAGATCCGGAGGTGCACCCCCAACCGGAGTCCTACTGGGGGAAAGTGAACCCCATTGGGAGACGGTCCTGTTATGATGAGGGCAAGCGATGTGCAGAGACGTTGTTTTTCGATTACCGAAGGCAGCACAACATGGCTATAAAAGTCGCCAGGATTTTCAACACCTACGGTCCTCGGATGCATCCGTATGACGGACGGGTCATTTCAAGTTTTGTCCTCCAGGCGCTTCGCAACGACCCCATCACCATTTATGGGGACGGTTCCCAGACGCGCTCTTTCTGCTATGTAGATGATATGATCGACGGCGTGATTCGGCTCATGGCCACGAACCATGATTTTACCGGCCCGGTGAACCTCGGCAATCCGGGAGAATTTTCGATCCTGGAACTCGCCCGGAAGATCATCGCAATGACCGGATCGAGGTCAAAGATTACAAAGAGCCCCCTCCCCTCGGACGACCCCAAGCAGAGGAAGCCGGATATTGGCCTGGCGAAACAGACCCTCGACTGGGATCCGAAGGTGGATCTCGATCAAGGCCTGGCTCGGACTATCGCGTATTTTCAGGAGCTGCTGGAAAAGCGCCCGGATCTTCCCGGAGAGTTCTCCGGGTATGAGGCCGGGACATCACCGCGTTAGCATTTGCTCGTTGAGCACCCGCCCCCGCGGTGCCTAACTCAGCCGCTAGCTCCAGCCCCTTATGCTGCGTAGCAGCATGGAGTTTGCTCTCAAGGAGCATCGCTTGAGGGCAAAACATCCCCGTCCATCCTGGTCATCAAGTGAGCGTAGCGAATTTATCCCGTTGCATGCGGCTCTGCCGCGCTTCGAAGAAGATGCAACCGGGACGGTCGGTTTCACCCCCTAACTCCAGGCCGATGAAGCCCCAACAAATGAGCGAACATTCATCCCCCAACGCGGTGGCACCACCATCCGCCATTCCGCCGCAGGCGGATAGTGTTTTCTACCTTTCATCCGGAAAGGCACAAAGCAATAATAGTAGTAGCTTATGCATGATAACCTCCCTTGATAATGGCCATAATAATGGCTATAATGATGATGAGTCTGGAGGAGGTGTATAACAATGCAAGATCAATTTTCCATAGCTGAGGCGAAGAACAAATTGCCTTCTATTATACATGATGTGGAGAAGGGTTCGAGTGTTAAGCTCACCAGAAGAGGAAAAGCGGTTGCAGTCTTGCTCTCGATTCAAGATTACGAACGGCTTAGTCGGCAATATTCCAACTTCTGGAGCGCTTTGTCGAAATTTCGGCGGAATATGAAAGATGACAGCGTAGAGATTTCAGACGAGGATTTTAAGGGGCTTAGAGACAAGGGTGCCGGAAGAGAGATCCAATTTAGAAGATGAAATACCTCTTGGACACGAACGTTCTCTCGGAGGCGGTGAAGACCGATCCGGATCACCATGTGATGAGCAGGTTTGAAAGGCACCAGGGAGAGATGGTCACGGCTGCTCCTGTCTGGCACGAGCTGCAATTTGGCTGTCAAAGGATGCCCCAATCACGGAAAAGGAAGATTATTATTTCCTTCTTGAACGACATTGTCAGACGTACGATGCTGATTCTCCCATATGATGACAGGGCTGCGGAGTGGCATGCAAAAGAGCGGGCAAGGTTGTCATTAGAAGGTGAAACGCCGTCATTTGGAGACGGGCAGATTGCGTCAATTGCCAAAGTAAATGCGCTGATTCTTGTAACTCGGAATATTCATGATTTCAAACCATTCTCAAAATTGAAAGTGGAAAACTGGCACAGCGGTTGATCGCCATGTCTCCAGCGCCCATAACTCGTCCGGGTCGTGCGAAAGATTATCATAAAAATGGATGCCTAATTGTTGCCAAAAGAAATGGTTCATCCGGTTTTCGCACCCTTATGTCTTTGAAGGGGAATGAAAAATGTTGGCATCCTG
>CAYVUX010000405.1:0-4042 GCA_964455075.1 uncultured Desulfobacteraceae bacterium
CTATACCAATGTTATATAATACTTTTCGTTTCTTGGCTTAGTTATTATAGCAATCCCTTTTCCATCGTTGCCGACACGGGGTGTTTTTGCATCATGTGTTGTGCATTCTCCGAGGTGATGGCGGTCATCAGGCGTCTCGGGTGAATCCGATGATCATGGGACAGAGAACATTGCTCCTCCCTCCTCTCCGGAGGTGAGGTCAGCGCAGGGGAGAATTACGAGTTTCATTCTTGACGGCACCACTCAGACTGGGGCCCCCGGTTCCGGTCCGAACCTTTCCAACGGCGTGACCCATCCCTTTTTAAAGATCGCGAAGGCAAGTGCCGCAACCAGGAACAGCATCATGAATCCCAGATGAGAGATGTCAACCAGCATGGTCAACCCTGGTGAAAACGTGACTTCCGGGAGGTTTTTGAGGACCCGCACAATGCCTGTAACCACGATGCCCGCGAGAAGAACCGCACGGATCATTCCGGGTCCTGTCAACCGGTATCGCGCCCTTCCCGAGAGCACGTATCCAGTCAAAACGTACGCCGCGAACCCGAGAAAAAAGGCCGCACCCACATAGTGGATGGTGTGCGTCAGAAAGAAATCCCCCGACCATGCCATCCCCGGGATATCCGTGATGTAATACCTCTTGAATATGGGCATCTGGCCCATGCCGGTAAACGCCATCACAATAAAAGATAGGATAAAGATCTTTTTCATGAGTGCTTTTCTCCCCCCTTCTCCTTGTCCGAGTCGTTTCCGGATTTGATGAAACGTGCAAAGGCCGCGGCAATGCCGGCGAACGGAGCGATGACCATGGCCGCGGCGAGGTTGTCCGCGTGGGCCATGGAATCGCTTACGGGTTTCAGGTGGGGTCGTCCCGGGCCTTTTTCAATGGCTCGGTTCAGCTCTTCGAAAGGGACGGGGGATACATAGATGGTGTTGGTTCGTCCGTTTTCCTTTTCCCCGTAAATATAGCCGCCTATGGACCGGGCAATGTCATGGGCCTCCTTGACAATCGCGTCCCGTGGGCCGATTTTTTGTACTTGTTCCGGGCATATTTCGATACAGGCCGGCAGTTTCCCTTCTGCTACCCGATCAAAGCACCGGTCGCACTTGTACATGACCCCGTTTCCCGCGAACGAAGGCAGGATGTCCAGATAGAGGCCGGTGCCTGTCTGACGTTGGGGGATGTGCCAGGGACAGACGTTTTTGCACTTGGAGCCGCCCAAACAGATATCGGGGTGAATGCGCGTAATGCCGTTTTGGAGCTTCCTGGCGGCCCCCCATGGGCAGAGATCCGCGCATGGCGGATTCTGGCAGTGCATGCATCGTCTGGGAATGGTCAGGAGCGTGGATTCCCCGTTGATCTCCACCTCGGCCTCCTGAATAAAGAGCCAGTTGTAGGGTGTCAGGCGATCCGTCACCTCCCGTTTGCCGCTCCAGTCGGAGACCTTGACTCGACGAGGGTACATCTTGGGGAAGGGTTTTTCCGGTTCCGGAAATTTGGATTGATTGGAATCACGGCACGCCTCTACGCAGGCCTCGCAACCGATGCACTTTCGGATATCGATCAAGGTGGCCAGTTCTTCTCCCGTGGATCCTTTGACCGCATGGGGAAGGGGAAGCCCCGAGGCGATTGTGGCCCCGGCTGCCGCGATTCCTCCTTTTAAAAATGCTCTCCTGGAAATTTCAGGTTTCATGGGCGCCTCCCTTGGATTCCGTTCGAAAGATCAAAAGCCGAGGGCAGGAGTCAACGATCCCTGTCAGCCTTCAGTCCTTGATTCTATAGAGCAGGAAGACCGAGAAAGGTTACAAAAAAGTCAAAATTTCATGGGAAAATTTTCCCTGCGGTCGGGGAGGGGAGATCACAGTGCCCTGTGGGAGACGGCTGTTTTTCCGTACAGGAAGGAACCGAGGGGTCCCGGGGATGTGGGGGTGAGGCCGCTGGTATGCCTCCGCGTGTGACGCCAAAGCGGGACCGGCCCATGATCGATTCGGCGTTTATTGAAAAAGCTGTCCAGAAACCAGCATGCAATGTATCGTTTCTTTTGCTATGGATGCGCCTCCGGTGTAAGGGCGAGTCGATGCAGAAGGTCAAGGTCCTCTTGCAGGGAAAAACCTCTGGTTGTCAGGTAATCCCCGGTCATCACCCCGCTGGCGCCCGCATAATAAATCATTGCATGCAACTGCTTCAGGTTCTTTTCCCTGCCGGCGCAGACGATGATCAGTTTTTCCGGCAGGACATATCTGAACAAAGAAATGATTTTCAAGCACTTGAGGGGAGAGAGCAGTTCATAATTCTCCACCGGGGTGCCCGGGACGGGGATGAGAAAATTCAGGGGAACCGCATCCACGTCCAATTGCTTCAAAAGCAAGGCAAGCTCCAGAATCTGTTCGTCCGTCTCCCCCAGTCCGAAAATTCCTCCGCAGCATATGGAAAATCCGGTCATTTTCGCCCTGCGAACCATATCCAGGCGCTCGTCAAAACTATGGGTGGAGCAGAGCGCGGAGAAATGGGAGGGGGCGGTTTCGAGATTATGGTGGTAACGATCAAGGCCGGCCGAACGAAGACGGTCCAAGTCCTGTTGTTCCAGGATGCCCAGTGAGGCGCACGTCTTTATGCCCCTGCCTTTGAGTCCGGAGACGGCCTCTGCCACTTGCTTCACTTCCCGGCTGTTCAACCCCCGTCCGGAGGTAACGAGGGAAAACCGGTTTATGGGCATAGACGCCGCCCAAAGGCCCTTTTCCTGCATGGATTTGCTGCTGAGTAAAGGATGCCTGGTTACCTCGGACCGATGATGGATCGATTGTGAACAAAAGCAGCAATCCTCGGAGCATTTCCCGGATTTGGCATTGCATATGGTGCAAAGGTGAATCTGTTGTCGATGGTAATGTTGCCGCAGCAAATTTGCGCCTGGAATAAGATCACTAGCGGACTTGTCGGAAAGTTCGCAAATCTCTCGATATATGTCTTTGTCAGGTTCTCCGCCCTGAATAATCTCCCTGGCAATTGCATGAAAATAGTCCGAATTGTTGTTGTTCATGTCCCATCCACCTGTGGTTATAGGTGAGCAGAAAACGACTGATGAAATACCCGGCAGATTTCTTGACG
The DNA here is from genome assembly GCA_964455075.1 of uncultured Desulfobacteraceae bacterium. GTDB lineage: Bacteria > Desulfobacterota > DSM-4660 > Desulfatiglandales > Desulfatiglandaceae > CAYVUX01. The sequence goes on from CAYVUX010000405.1 coordinate 3,104, forward strand.
ATCCAAGCGGGGAAGGGGTTCGAGCTCAGCCAGGATCTTGGCAAACAGGTTATGCATGCCGTTTACAGGATCGCAAACGGACATGGCCCCGAAGGTGTCACCATGATAGCCTCCCCTTACCCCGGCCCGGGATAGCCTGCACCCGTCCACGATGCTGGCGTGGTTCAATTCGTCGCTCAAAATCAGATCATCAGGGCCGGTCAGGCTGGAGATGCTACCAATATTGGATGAATAACCGCTGCAATAGACAATGGCCGCAGGGGTGTGTTTAAACCGGGCGATTTTGCCTTCCAGGTCAGCGGTAAGGGACAAATGTCCGGAAATCAGCGGGGAGGCACAGGCACCTGTCCCCCATTTAATGCTTTAATTGTCAACCCAAAATTGAAGAGCGGGTTGACAATTAAATAAGGGAACATTCATCATAAATAACCAAATCATTTATCCAACCGGCATTTCTCCTCTTTCACAAGCGCCCTTTTGACAGCACATGCCATGTCCGGGTAGCAGCCTTCCCATCAGGGCAGATAGCGTCATGATGACGGTGCGGGACAAAAAGTGGGCGTGATTAGGGAGAAGGGTCCAATACGCAACAGGCGGTTTTGGTTGTATGCGAAAGATCCGTCAACCGACCGATAAGGTTTTCCTGGTCCTTATAGTTCCGAAAAATATTCCGGGGTTCAAGCCTGCGAATGATCATCATATAGTGCAGGATGCCGGGGACATCGAGGCGGGCTTCCCCAAGCAAGAGAAAAGTATATATTTATTGGCGTCCCCTTACATCCGTATATGATTACGTATATATCGATCGGATGCTGAACAGTGTTAGGGCTGGGGCTTCAACCGTCTTCGCAGTCTTTGAATGGAAATCTTAATGCTGTCCCGCATTCTGGTTATTGCCTCACCGAGCTCTCCGATCTCATCCCCTGAACGAATCTCTAC
>CAYVUX010000406.1:0-4033 GCA_964455075.1 uncultured Desulfobacteraceae bacterium
CGGCCTCAAGAGGATAGAGCGAATTTAAACGAGTTGACTATGCTGAGCCTGGCCAACGTGGAAGTGATGTTCAATAAAGTGATCCTGGTCCTGAGGGGGGTCTCCCTGCACGTGCCCGCCGGAGCCATCGTTGCTCTGCTGGGCGCCAATGGTGCGGGCAAGACCACCACCCTGAATGCCGTCACGGGACTCATCAGGACGGAATTGGGCGAAGTGACCGACGGGAGCATCGAGTTTGAGGGGAAGGACCTCACCCGGATGCCCACGGAAAAGATTGCCCAGGAAGGGGTCGCCCAGGTCCTGGAAGGCAGAAGGTTGTTTGCCCACCTGAGTGTGGAGGAGAATCTTCGGGTGGGCGCCAGGGCCAACAGGCAGCGGGGGTCCACCATGAGGCAGGACCTGGAAATGATCTACGGCTACTTTCCGCTCCTTCGAAATATGCGTCACGCCACGGCGGGATACTGCTCAGGGGGCGAACAACAGATGATTTCCATTGGCCGGGCGCTCATCAGCAACCCCAAGATCATGTTGCTGGATGAACCCTCCATGGGTCTGAGCCCTCTGCTGGTGGAGGAAATATTTCGAATCATCAAAGCCATCCATGAGGAGAAGAAGACGTCCATTTTTCTGGTTGAGCAGAATGCGCCCAGCGCCCTGGACATCGCCCAACACGGATACGTCATGGAAAACGGAAGAATCGTTCTGGACGGCACCCAGGATGAACTCAAAGAAAACGAGGACGTCCGGGAATTCTACATGGGGTTGAGCGGGGTAGGAAAAAGGAGCTACCGGGACGTAAAACACTACAGGCGGCGAAAGCGCTGGTTATAAAGCCATGGGGACGTATAAAGCCATGGGGACGCCCTTAAGATTCTAAGTTTCTGAGAAATCCACGCCCTGTAGTGGAATGGGGTCAACCCCTAACTGCTGACAGTTTTCTTTGTTCGTGTCTTGTGGAGTGAGTCCTTTCCCTATCCCGGATCAAATCGCATTCAATGTCATCGCAAGGACAGCCGTCCTCGCAGGTACGAGATCCTGCGGCTGAATTCGCGGGCAAGCCCGCTCCTACAGGGGGTTCGGAGTGCTTTCTGTGGGAGCGGCGCAAGCCGCGAACGATAGTCTTCGGCAGGGGAAGTTGACGATATAATGTCATTTCCCCGGATTCCGGATCTCCCTCGCTTCGCTTCGTTCGTCCGGAATGACGTTTTTTCGAATTATGACACATTCCGGTATCGCCGCTTCACCTCTGCGCGATCCGGGGTTCCGTCCTCCAGTAGCGGTATTTCGGAGATGAACTCCACGTATTGGGGCTTTTTGTAACCGGCTATTCGCTTGCCCACAAAGTCGATCACGTCCTGTGCCGTGAGATCGTGCCCGGGCTTGAGCTGACAAACCGCCTTAACGCCTTCTTTCCATTTGGGATCGGGCACGCCGAAGACCACAACGTGCTCCACGGCCGGGTGCTCCAAAACGGCTTTTTCCACCTCAGCGGGATAGACGTTTTCGCCTCCGGGTTTGATGAGCTCCTTCTCGGTTTTGTGTCCCTCATACCACAGGAAACCGTCCGGATCCAGGCGGCCCGTATCCCCGGTATGATGCCATCCGTTCCGAAATGTGTAGGCTGTCTCCTCGGGACGGCCCCAATATCCCTTGAATACGGCAGGGCCTTTCAGGGTGATTTCTCCCACCTCTCCCACGGGGACCGGGCGGTCGCGGTCGTCTGTGAGACGGATGTTCACAAACGGCATGCTCCTTCCGATCGAGCCGGGCCGGTCCCTGTGGCGGCAGATGGTGGAAAACGCCGAGCCTTCGGTTTGGCCGTAGATGGAGTAGAATGTGCCGCCGGTCCGTCGCTCATATTCCTCCGCGGTTTCGGCGGTGTCCACGCCGACCACCGTGCGGAGGGGGCCCATGTCCGTACCGGCCCTGGCCTGTTCCTGGAGCAGGGTAGAGAGGATGGGGTGGAAATCAAACAGGAGGGAGCATTTGTGCTGCTCTACCAACTCCAGGGCCCCGGCGGCATCGAACTTTGCCATGTTGACCGTAAGAGCCCCTGCAGAAAAGGCGGCCACGGTCGCAAAGAGTCCGGCCACATGAAAAAGGGGGAGGACGTTCAGATGGACATCCCGGGGGGTGATGTTGACCGCATTGGCAAAATTCGCACAGGAAAGAAGGAGGTTCTTATGACTGAGCAACGCCCCCATGGGCCTGCCCGCGGTTGCCGCTGTGTGGATGAGAAGACAGGCGTCTTCCATGCCGACTTCCGGCCCGTCACAGGGTTCTGCGGATTCCGGCAATGCGCTTAGGGGAAGACCCTCTCCGGGATCATCCCCCAGGTTGAAGCATGACTTGAGCGAGCCCAATTGATCCTTGAGTCCCTGGACCAGGGGCTGATACTCCGGATCTGTAAAGACCAGCACCGGGTCCCCATCCTCCAGATTCCCGGCCATTTCTTCCGGGGATAAGCGCCAGTTGATGGGAAGCGCAATGGCTCCCGTGCGAGCGGCGGCTCCGAAAAGGAGGAAGCCTTCCAGCCTGTTTTTGCCCAGGATGGCAATCCGGTCTCCTCTTTCGACCCCCGCGCTTTTGAGCCCCGCGGCAATCCGGTCCACCATTTCCCGCATGCGGGCAAAGCTTAAGGACCGATTGTCTTCTGCATCTATCCAGGCAGTCCTTTCCCCGAACCAGGCTTCATTTCTCAGAAACAGATCATAAAGGGTGAAGTCGTAAATCCCCATGGCCCTCCTCCTTCGGCGCAAATCGTTGCGGATAGATTCGAGATGTATGGATATGATCGGCTTGGTGTCAAGAGATAACAGATGTGAACATAACGTAAAGGAGTGAGCGTGTAAATGTTTGCAAATGGGTGAATGGACTCGGTTTGAATTTTTTGCAGAAACCCCGGCTCTGTGATTGCGCTCATGTGGCCGGAGTGAGGTTCCCTTCACGCGGAGCGGGAGACCTCAGAGAATATCCTGAAAGGAGACATTTGCATTTTGGAGTCTCCGTCATTCCGGGTTTGATCAAGAGTTCGGCTTTTTAAACGCCCCTGGACCCCGGATCGTTGTCCGGGGTGACGAGCTGCGGCACGGTCTCTTTCGCTGGAATGACGGGTAAAGGTCAGAATTGCTCGCTGATGCCAAACGAAGACAAGCCCCGTCCTTTAGCAGGGGATTATTTACGTTTGGAGCGAATAGGAGGGTGTCAGAATATTCGAGCCTGTGCTATAAAAAGGTGCTGTGCTGGAAGGAAACGGAGATTACATATGACCCCGGGTCCAACAATCATCCGGAAATGTTCAGGCTGCGGTGGACTCATCGCGCAGCGTACCATTGCGTCGGGGAACACGATCGGCGCCAGGTTCTGGACGGACGGAAAGATGGATGCTCCCATGCTTCCGGACAATCCCCGGCTGGTCAAATGTCCACACTGCGATGCGCTCGTTTGGATTGACGAGCAGGAACAGGTCGGGGAAATTATTCCGTGGGATCAGCCGGAAGAGGCGTCTAAAAAGTTCAAAGACGCCCGGCACTTTTTGGTGCCGAGCATGGAGGAGTACCTGGACTTTCTTGAGGGTGGGGTGAGCAACCCTCAAAAGGAAAGGTACGTCCGGCTTCGTGCATGGTGGGCCGGCAATGACGATCGGCGGGAGTCCGAGCACCCGGAACCGATGAGCGAATCGGAGGCAGCCAATCTGCGCGCTTTTGCGACACTTTTGGACCAAGAAGATCCGAACGATCGCATTATGAAAGGGGAAGCCCTGCGCGAGATCGAGATGTTCGAGGAAGCAGAGGCGCTTCTCGAGGAGTCCTTTCACGAAGACCTGATGCAGGCGGTCGCGATTATAAGAGATCTCGCACGCCGGCGGGTTTCTGCCGTTCGGGAGATGCATTTCGAATAGAGGAATAATTCACTGTCGCTCTTTCTCTTGCTCGTTAAGATGTATGGATTAAGGTGCCTGTCCATAAAATATTTTTCTTGGATTCCGGATCTCCCTTGCTTCGCGTTGGTCGTCCGGAATGACGTTATTCTA
>CAYVUX010000407.1:0-4020 GCA_964455075.1 uncultured Desulfobacteraceae bacterium
GGAGGCTTTGGCGGTTTCGGCGGCGGAATGAGCGGGGGCGGGGGAGCAGGGGGAAGCTTCTAGGAGGCTGTTGGAAAGCCCCCGAATGCAGGGCTTCCGCAGACCCAAGGAATGCGGCGTACTGCAAGTACGCCGGAGTGACAAAGGCCAGGGGCAACGCAGCTCGCCAGATCCCGCTTCAGCGGGGAGGCGGGTGTTTTCCGGCGGCTCCCTCGACCTGATTTTTTGACCGGATTGAAGTGTGAGGCCGATATGGGAAAAAACGTAATCAAAGAGCCCCGGGAGATCTTCGACGACATTGTGGAGGACTTCACGGAAGCATTCGGGGAAGACCTGGAGAGCATCGTCCTGTACGGCAGTGCAGCGGGTCCCGCCTACAGGCCGGGGAAATCCGACATCAACTTTATGATTGTTCTTTCCGAAGAGGGGATTGAAAGCCTGGATCGCGCGTTCACCGTCGTCAGGAAGTGGCGGAAACGCTCTGTGGCGATCCCCCTCGTTCTGACCGAGGACTATATCCGCGCCTCCTTGGACGTGTATCCCATTGAATATTTGAACTTCCAAAGGAGCCATGTGCTGGTCTACGGAAAAGATCCGCTTGCAGCCTTGGATTTTGACAGGGATCGATTACGGCTCCAATGCGAACGAGAAGTCAAGGGAAAGCTTTTGCTGATGAGGGAAGCCTATCTGGAGACCGAAGGAAAGGCAAAAGGCCTCCAGGCGCTCATGGAGCGGTCCATCGGGGCATTTTTGGCCGTTTTTGAGGCGACACTCTACCTGGGCGGCCTTCCCATTCCCGAAGGGAAGCGCGAAATCATCCGCTCTGCATCCGGTTTTCTCGGGCTGGAGAGCGACGTTTTCGAGAGCGTGTACGACACCGCCGGGGGGAGAAACAAACCGGACCGGTCGGAAATAGAGACGCTTTTCAAGGACTACATGAGCATGGTCCGAAAGCTTTCAAAACATATCGATTCAATGGAGGAATTCCATGAGTAACGTTCTGAAAGGCTTGTTGATCGCCGCCGGTGTGCTTGTCCTGATCCTGCTGGTTTCTTATTCCTATGTGAAAGGCACATACAACGAACTGGTGACCATGGACGAGAATGTAAAGGCCGCCTGGGCACAGGTGGAAAACCAGCTGCAGCGCCGTTATGACTTGATTCCCAATTATGTGGAAACGGTCAAAGGGTATGCAAAACATGAGAGGGAGGTGTTCCTCGAAGTGACGGAGGCAAGATCCAAGGTAGGCGGCGCAGACAGCATTTCCGAAAAGATCCAGGCCAACAACCAACTGACTTCCGCCCTGTCCCGGCTGTTGCTGGTGGTGGAGAGATACCCTGACCTCAAGGCCAACGCGAATTTTATCCGCCTGCAGGATGAACTGGCCGGCACGGAGAATCGCATCGCCGTGGAACGCCGACGATTCAATGAAACCGTCCGAACGTACAACACGAAGATAAGAACTTTTCCCACAAACATGCTTGCCGGAATGTTCGGCTTTGAGAAAGCCGCCTTTTTCGAGGTCCCCGAAGAAGCGCAGAGGGCGCCGGAAGTGGACTTTTCCTCCCCGCCGGAAAAATAGCGTCTCATTCCCCATCCCCACGTCGAAAGCGTGGGGATTGTTTTCTCCGGGGGACTCCGTTTTTTGCCCGGCTCCCGCCCTGCGCCCCGCGAATCCCGACCGTTCCGGCGCTCAGACGCCTTCCTGCTCCGTGCTTGACAGACCTGTCTTTAATCTTAGCTTAAAGATAGGAAAACTTCTTGCCGAAAGGAGGCTACGAGTATGGAAAGCGCAACCATGAAGGTGCCGAACATCTCGTGCGGCCATTGCGTCATGAGCATCCAGCGCGAGCTCAAGCAGATCGAAGGGGTGTCCAAGGTCGAAGGGACTCCGGAAACCAAGGAAATTGCGGTTGAGTGGGCGTCGCCGGCAACTCTCGACAAAATCAAGGCCGTGCTGAAGGAAATTAATTACCCGGCGTCGGAATAGGAGAGGGGTCATGGCCTCGGAGGAAGTTCAGGAGGTCCGCCTGCCGGTAACCGGTATGAGCTGTGCGAACTGCGCTGCAGCCATTGAACGCCAACTGAGGAAGGTTCCGGGCATCGAGCAGGCGACCGTGAATTTCGCCACGGAGGAAGCCTCTGTTGCCTTTGATCCCCGAAAGCTCGATCTCAGGGATGTGGAGGAGAAAATCCGGGAGGCTGGGTACGGGGTTGTTGCGGCAAAAACCGAAATCCCTGTGACCGGTATGACCTGTGCCAATTGCGCCATGAACGTGGAGCGGGCCCTGAAAAAGGGGGTTCCGGGAATCCTGAATGCTTCCGTTAATTTCGCCACGGAGCGAGTCTACATCGAATACCTCCCGTCTGTTGCAGACATTGACGACATGATTCGTGCCATCGAGGCCGCGGGATACGGCGCTGTCCGCCCGGATGAATCCCTGGATGTGGAAGACGCGGAGATGGCGGCCCGCAAGGCCGAGATCAAGGATCAGACCAGGAAGCTCTTGGTCGGGATCCTGTTTGCCTTGCCCGTATTTATCATCAGCATGGGGCGGGACTTTGCTCTAATCGGTCCGTGGGCCCATGCGCCCTGGGTCAACGGACTTTTGCTCTTCCTGGCCACACCGGTTCAGTTTTACACCGGGATGGACTACTACACGGGCGGGTGGAAAAGCATCCGGAACGGAAGCGCCAACATGGACGTCCTTGTGGCCATGGGGTCTTCCGTGGCCTATTTTTACTCTCTGGGGGTCCTCGTTTACCCCCCGCTCGGAGAGCACGTCTATTTCGAGACATCTGCGGTGATTATCACCCTGATCAAGGTGGGGAAACTCCTTGAAGTGCGCACCAAGGGAAAGACCGGGGGAGCCATTCGGAAGCTGATGGCTCTTCAACCGAAAGTCGCCACCATTCTCGACGAGGACGGCAAAGAAAAGGAGATCCCGCTTTCTCAGGTGCAGGCAGGGCACGTGTTGATCGTGCGCCCCGGGGAAAGCATGCCCGTGGACGGGGAGGTTTTGGAAGGAACTTCCGCTGTCGACGAATCCATGCTGACCGGGGAACCCATCCCGGTAGATAAGGCGCCGGGAGATGAACTCGCGGGAGGGACCCTCAATCGCGAAGGCCGTCTCAAATATCGGGCGACGAGGGTGGGCAAGGACACGGCCCTCGCTCACATCATACGGATGGTGAGGGAAGCCCAGGGAAGCAAGGCCCCCATCCAGGCCCTGGCGGACCGGGTGGCGGCCGTTTTCGTCCCGGCAGTGATCGGGATTGCCATCCTGACGTTCCTCGTGTGGTGGGCTGCGGGCGGCGCCTTTGTGCCGGCCATGATTCGACTGGTGGCGGTGCTGGTGATCGCCTGCCCTTGTGCATTGGGCCTTGCTACTCCCACGGCCATTATGGCCGGAACAGGGATCGGGGCGGAAAACGGCATGCTTTTCCGAGGAAGCGAAGCGCTCGAAACGGCCGCAAAACTGAGCACCATCGTCCTCGACAAGACGGGAACCATGACATTGGGAAAGCCGGTCCTGGTGGATGTGGTGCCCCTCGACAACGCGGACAGGGATGATCTGCTGAGAAAGGCCGCTTCCTTGGAAAGAGGCTCCGAGCATCCCCTGGGAAAAGCCGTCGTCCAGGGCGCCGAGAGCCTCGGCATGGATCTGATGGAACCCGAAGCTTTCCGGGCCTTCGGAGGGCGGGGCGTTCGCGGGACCGTGGCGGGCGAGACGGTTCATGCAGGCAAGCCGTCATGGTGCCTGGACCTCGACATTGAGATGGGTTCGAGTACGGAAAAAATCCAAGCGCTTCAGGAACAAGGAAAAACCGTTATCGTGGTGGCCGCCAATGGGAGCGTTCAAGGGCTTATTGCTCTTGCAGACACCCTCAAACCGGAAACACCCCAGGCCGTCTCCGAGCTTCACGGCATGGGCCTCAAGGTGGTCATGCTGACAGGGGACAACTTCGAGACCGCCAGGGCCATCGCCTCATCAGATCGGAAGAGCACACGTTGAACTC
>CAYVUX010000408.1:0-4010 GCA_964455075.1 uncultured Desulfobacteraceae bacterium
AGGGAGATCCGGAATCTAGGAAAACGCCATCTTTTCGTGAACTTCTGGATCCCGGCTCGCGCCCCGTTTCACGGGGCTTGGCCGGGATGACGAATTACGACACAGCCTCCTTCGCCGGAATGACGGCGTGAACCCCCAGACATCTGAATGCCACGATTTCTCATTTCCCTTCAACGACATAAAGGATGAGGAAAACCGGATGACCATTTCTTTTTGAGACCGATAGGTATCCATTTTCCGGGAGAACCCCAAGGTGAGGCTGCAAGAGGTCTCCGGGCCTCGTCCATGAATCGGTTGTAGCGGTTTTTGCACTCGTAGAAGCCGTGCCACCAGGCATAGTCGGGAGCCATCATGGCGGTTGCCGGTATCCGATATTCCTTGGTCCCGTACTCGTTATCGGATAGCCGGTATTGCTTGTAATGCTCGTGGCTCACATCGGGATCGAATTCCTCCGGCTTGTGGCGGTCGCAGCAGGTGATGTTGGCGTTTGCGTGCCTGCCGACCAGTTCACGAAGAGTCCGGGATTTTCTTTTTTGTGGGACTGGATGCATGCGACGGCGTCCCTGGTACAGCGAATGCATTGTCCCCTTTCGCACAAAATCCCAAGCTCTTGCTAGAGCCCGTATTTCTCCCGAAGCCTTGTGGAAAGAGACCGGACTCTCCCAAAGGCCTCCTCGACGGTCTTTTCGCCGTCCGGGTTCACCAGGCAGCAGGTGGCCGGGGAAAGAAGGCTCCGGGAGAGCAAAAGATCCCGGTCGATCCCCTTTTTGAAAAGGGCGTTCCATACCGCCTCAAGCTGCTCTTCCAGGGAATGGACGGACTCCTTTTCAAACGGCTCTATGTTGGTGGGGACAATCCCCCAAACGAGGGCGCCGCCCCGATCCAGAAATCGCCGGATGGAAGGCGCGTAGGAGGAAAAGACCTCCCCGTTCGTGTAGACGTCCAGGGACAGTACGTCCAGGTCCAGGGAAAGGAGAAAGTCCCAGTCCGGGTTCCCGCACAGGTGCACCCCGCGGGGGCGCTCGATCATGGAGAAGAAATGCTCCATGTCTTGATGCGCCTCATGATCCCCGTAGCCGGACATGGCGCTGAAGAGAAACTGAAGCCCCGGTTCGTCCACGTACATGAAGGCGTTGGGATTGCGCTCCTTGAGCCGTGCCAACTGCACATCGACCCGCTTCGCCATAAATTCCACCATGAAGGGTCGAACCGTGTCGTCAAACAGGATGGGGCGGTCGTTCTGATCCACCACGTTGAATCCGAAGCTGACGGGCCCTTCCAACTGTCCGCGAATGGCGGGCCGATCTGAAAGGTCCAGTTCCAGGAAGCGCCGGTACACCACGGAGTATTCATCGCTTACGTCGAAATACCCGGGTTCGTCAAAGTGCGACATGGCCTCTTCCAATTCCTCCGCGAACTTGTCCATGGAAAAACGCAGGGTTCTTTTGTCCATGTCGAGCAGGATGCCCGGGAAATGCTCCGAGGCCTGGACATACATGTCTTCGCGGTAACTGTAGCGCGGAAGCTGAGGCCAGAAGGGGATATCCAGGGACAGGGCGGCTTCGAGGGCGCGATCGATGTCCGTGTGGGGCATAACGGCCATGGCCGTTGTCAGAAGATTTCCGGGAATGGGATTCATGGGAAATCCAAAATCTCCGGGATAAGGTCGGCAACCATAAGGAGAATACCATAAGGAGACTTTCCGTGCAAATCCGAGCCAACCAGTGGACCTAGGGCAGGAGCTCCCTGATAAGGCCTTGAGGACATTGCGCGAGGTGGGCTATACTATACGCCTTTGCCGTTTTCTGGAGTGGTATAGGCGAGAGAGACCCGGCCGGACAAATCCAGGAGGGAGACTCCCGTGAGGTACACGGCCCAAGAAAAGACCCGGGAAAAGCTGGCGAAGCTCCGCGAAGTCATTGCCGGCGCCAGGAAACCCCTCATTCTCATTTACAGCAACCCCGACCCGGACGCCCTGGCAAGCGCGTGGGCGTTGCGGGAGGTGATGCACGCCGGCGGGGTGTCCGCGTCCATCGGCTACACGGGCGAGATCGGCCGGCTCGAAAATGAAACCATGCTCTACTCCCTCCGCATTCCCGCCTCCCCAATCAAGGAGGAAGCCATTCTCGAGGCCGACCTGATTGCCCTGGTGGATTGTCAGCCCGAGTTCTTCAAAGAGACGCCCCTTCCCCGGTACGATGTGATCATCGATCACCATCCGAAAAAGAAAAACCTGAAGGCGCCGTTTATGGATGTGCGGCCGAGCTGCCTTGCCACCTCATCAATGCTCACCGAATACCTTAGGGAATCCAAGGCCGTGGTAGGCAAACGGCTTGCCACGGCCCTCTATTACGGAATCAAAACCGACAGCATGAACTCCCAAAGAGGGCCCACTCCCACGGACCGGGAGGCTCTCTACTACCTGGAGAAAAAAATCGACCGGAACCGCCTTCGCAAGATCGAGTTTTCGGCCTATTCGCTCAGTCGCCTGGACTACTTCAGCATTGCGCTCGTGAAACTTCGCTATTCGAGGAACGCGCTATACTCGAATGTGGGCCCGGTTTCCTATTCGGATGTGTGCGTTCAGATCGCGGATTTCCTGATACGGGTCAAAGAAGCCAACTGGGCCGTGGTTTCCGGTGTGGCCAGGGGGCATCTCATCATTGTGTTTCGCTGCGACGGCAACCGCAAAAATGCCGGGGTGACCGCGAGAGATGCCTTCGGGTCCATGGGAAGCGCCGGCGGCCACAGGACCATGGCCAGGGCCGAAATTCCCGCAGAGGCTCTGCCGGAAGGCATCGAACTGACGCAAAACGAGAAGCTCGAACGGTTTGTCCTCGCAACCCTAGCCAAGGTGGAGGGCGCCTTCCGCCCGTTGGTCCGATCCCTTTTGCCGTGACATTCGAGATTCTGTCCGACGAGTCACGAATTGAGGGAAAGTGAGCTTGCCCTGAGCGCACAAGGGGCTCAATAAAAAGGCCCAAATCCTGTTGAAGGTTTGGGCCTTGAAAATTCTGGCTCCCCGGGTGCAACCCTCTTCATAACCCTTCTCTTTCTCCCGCATTTAACTAAAAGCCTGCAATGTCAATGGGTTATCAAAGATTAGTCCGCTCCCGGCAAGGCGGAAGCGGCGTTGAATCACATTCCCGGACACCTGGTTCGGCCGTGCGTGTCGTAAAGCATGTCGCAAAGGTGTCGCAAACATTGTCGCCAACCTGTCGCAAAGATCAACCCTTTTCTGTGATCCGGTAGATCAGATGGTGGGTTCCGCCTTCTGTGACGATAAGCCCCCGCTCAACCATCGCTTTCAGGTCGCGCTGCAGAGACCGCCGATTGACCTCGGGGCAAAGACCCTCGAAATCCTGAATGGTCAGGCTGCCGTGTTCCAGGATGTGGGCGAGGGCTTTGCCTTGGCGGTCCGAAAGCCGATGCTCTTTGACGAGCACGTCCCGTCGGATGGCCTGCTCGCCGCGTTCCCTGACCTCGGCAAGCTGAGTAGTCAGCCCCTCGACGAAGTATTCCAACCATCCGGTCATGTCCATTCCGGCTTCACGGACGCTTTGGATGGCCCGGTAAAAGGCCGGCCGGTCCCGGTCGTAATACTCGCTGATCGTAAAAAGCCGCTTAAAATCATATCCGGCCCGATAGAGACACAGGGTCAAGAGCAACCTGGAGGCCCGGCCGTTTCCATCCAAAAACGGGTGGATATGCACAAATTGGAATTGAGAGATGCCGCTCATCAAAACAGGGTGAATCTCCTGTTCCTGGTTGAGCCAGTCCACCAGTTCCGCCGTCATGATCTGCACATCATGTGCCGGGGGCGGCGTATAGATCGTCTCGCCGGTAATCGAATTGACCACGTAGTTCTGAATCTTCCGGTACTCGCCGGGAGCAGCGGCTCCACCTCTTACGCCTTCCACCAGCCGCTTGTGTATTTCCCTGACCAGCCCTTCGCTGATCGGCCCGCCGTCTTCAAGATACTCGGAAACGAACTCGAAGGCCTTTCTATA
>CAYVUX010000409.1:0-4005 GCA_964455075.1 uncultured Desulfobacteraceae bacterium
GGTGGAATGTCCACCGGCATCAATGATTTCCATTTCCATTTCAAGTGTAATGCAGTATTGCTCTGCGAATACCCCGAGGATTCAGATCTCGCTGAAATGCCGTATTTCGATAAGCTATCGCACACGCAGCATATCCCTTGAGAGCTTCCTCACAGTCTAATCAACCATGAAGGTCCCGCACCCAAAATGGGTATAAGCGCCTATATGAAAAATCGACGCCAAGGCGAGGTAGGGTAACGCAGTGGCAGGGATGTGGGCGAAACTCTGTTTTCCGATCCAGCGACCGGGTTGTGATTCCATTACAGGATAGAACCTTTCACGAACCACCGGAACATCAGAGGAGGTCTCGATAACCTGTTGAAGGCTAGTTCCGGCTTCGTCTTCCAGGATGTCCAGAGCGTGACTTCCCTTTCCTCCTGCCTCCAAGGAATTCATTCGGTCCTGAAAAGATAGCAGTATGTCTCCAAGGGACGGAACCGGACAGGAGCCACTGTTCTTGATCCGGCGGGGCGATGCTTCTTTGTCATCGGACTCAAGGTCAAAGGGGGTCACCCAGGTGAGATTGTGATATTGCTTTGCCGGACCTGGATCAAGCTCCAGTCCTTCCGCCCACTGATGAGGAGAGGCCATGTACTTCAGGTTCAGGCGACAGTCATGCACCAGGGGCTCCCAGTTGTGTCCCCTGGCCACATAGATGTCCTGAATGTCAAACCTGCCCCACAACGAATCGGGTCTGTGCCGTTCCAGACCTATGGTGCGACTGGCTTTCTCGACGGCGGGAAGAATGATTTCGAGAAAGAACTCATGGTCTGCCGCCTCTCCGCTCAACTTGAGCTCCGTCAGAATCAATTCCCCCTCGCCATAAGCTCTTTTGCCGGGGTAGCAAAATAGGACCGCCTCCACCGGCCATGATGCGTTGGGAGGGCGTTTCAGGGACTTGTTCTTGAGCAGGGATATGCCTCCCAGTGGATTCCATGGCTTGAGTGACTCTTGCCAGGGACGGGCCTGCACGGTGGGGAGGCGTTCAGCGATAATGGTCCCCAATGCGAGAGAGAACTCCATAGGCGGAAACAGATGAAACCACACCATCGGGGCGTTGACCCTGAGGACCATCAGATAGCGGATCATGTTAACCGGGGGAATTGACATATTCGGTGAGCTCATAGAGTAATTTGATCCGGCTTTGGGGCCACTGTCTGACTTTCCAGTCCGCGAGCAAGTCCCTGGCCTGAATATTCAGGGCCCCCATGAGCCTTCCCCAGTGAAACGCCTTTTCGTTTTGATCTACGAGGCCGCTCACCTCTTTGACCATCTCCCGCTCTTTGGGACGAAGAATGCTCTTGAAGAGGGTAGCCATTTCCAGGAGGCCCATGAATTCAGTGGCCTCGAAGGTCAGGATACCCTGCTGTTCGCGCAGGTGCGGGGCCTTCAGTTGTCCTGGTTTGGAAAAGAACCGTATGCGAAGGCGATCCATCGGGTGTCTTGAGTCATGCTGTATGGCGCGGCAGAGAATGTCCCCCATGGTGAAGGTGTTTTTCTTACCCGTGGTCGGAAATATGGTCAGTGCCCCCCTGGTGTCGGAACCTTCATGGATAAGGACCTCCTTCAACCAGGATGCCAGGCCGGAGCCGGGAACAACCGCCAGGAAATGAGAAGCATCCCTGATATGGATGGCCCTGGTTTGATATGGTCTTACGCCTTGCTTCAAGCATTCGGGGACGGCGTTCACATAACCCCATATCAGCAGGCATTCTCTGGAGGCGGGACCGAGCTTTCCGGACTCGGTTACGATTGTATGACAGGTTTTACAATGAGGCGCTTCGGGAAGACGAGGGTAAATCCAGCACCTGGAACACGGCCCTCGGATACCGCATGCGACCTCTCCCATGACCGTCTCGTCTTGAAAAGGTGCAGGGGAGATATTCATGGCATCGATGGTGGCGATCAGCTCCGCGCCGTTTTCAGAGCGGCGAATCCAATCAAATGCGGTCGGCATTGAGCACCTGCTTCAACGAGTCGTGATGGGAGATAACATCCGGATCCAATTCAATTCGAGGTCTCATTTGCCATGGCTCCTCCTGCCTTCCTGAATACCGTTTTGCCCAGTTAACGAAAAACCAAGGGGGTATTAGCTTGAAACGGATACTCCCGAAACCGAGATACCGGCGGTTACCCATTTTATGAGCGAGGCCGGGCTCCAGCATGACGCACCATACGAGCCTTTGGAGTTCCTCATCGAGAAGGTTCCAGAAACGGATCGTAAAGTGGGCCTTGGATCCCGGCATGACGGCCCGAAAATAAGACAGGTCCGGATCATGGGGCTCAAAGCGTTCAAGCTGTCTTACCCCGGGGGCCAAAGGCGCATGAGGAAAGATTCTCCACCGTTTGTCAACAAGGGTTTTCTTCGCATTACCTTTCTCCACCTTCTTCCATTCGTTTCCATCGTAATGCAAATGACCATAGAATAAAGGCGCCTCGAACCAGGACAGTTCCGGAGAAACGAATTGACCGAAGGACACCGACACCCTGCCTGCCAGGGCCTGGTTGGATCCCGTGCCCACCCAGCCGAAGAGACCGTCCGCTGCATTCAGTTCGCCTAGGTTCCTGCTCTCGATCCTGGAATCACTCGCAATGGAATAGATATGCCGCAGCATTCCCTTAATGCTTTTGCTCGGAAGGGCGTATGTCCTTTCTGAAGACCTGTGGGCCGGATCCGGTGGAGACATCGAGAAGAAGTCCCAACCGTTCACGGTCTTCCCGTTCATGTCGTTTACGTAGGATGGCCCTCCGCTCTCGCGGATACTCAGTGGTGTGAGCACTTCCGCCGCTACAGTGAACATGCCGCACTTGCCGCCGAATGCTTTGTGCGATATGAAACCGGCATTTGCGCGGGGTGGAGCGTTAGGTTCTCTTTCACTTCGAATTCCCGAAGACGGCAGCCAGGCTTTAATGGTCTCGTCACCTTCCAAATCTATTTTGTGCCAGATTCCTGCAGGGGTCGGAGACTGACCAGGGAAAAGGGTTCTTGTCACCTCGTCATGATTTGAAGTAAGCCACGTCAAACGTGTCTGTTCGGCTTTCACCCATCCGACGCCGTTGCTTCTTTCTCCCCCGAGCGGGATATCGCCTCTCCCGAAATCACGGAGCATGTGCCACAGGACAGAAAGCATATTCAAATCACGTGTCCCGATGTCGCGAATATCGATTCTCAAATTGAATCTGAGCCTGTCCCCGTAAGCCAGGAGATAGTCCAGTTTGGAGTTTTCGTATGGGAGGGCCGTTTGAGGATTCATTCTAACCCCGTCCACGGAACACCAGGCTTTGTCTTTGTCCACGGGATCTGCGAGGTAGGCGTCTGAGAAGAAGACCATTCCCCTCCGGCCCTGCTTTCCGAACAGAGACGTAAGGAGGTTTTCAGCGTTTCTATCGGTCATCAGGGTTTTCAGGACTTGGGCGGCCCGTTTCCTGAAAGCCCCCTTGATGGTGCTGCCGGGTATATAGATTTCCCATTGAACAGGATCCTGCCTGGCGGGAGTCCATGAAAGCATGCGCATGAAGACCTTGTCGTAGGGCTTACCGTACCTGCGGGAAACATCCCGCCTGGCAGGTCCGCCGGCCCTGAAATCAATGTGGTGTTCGCGGCCGAGCTCCTGCCGGGTGTGTTCTCGATAGCCTTCCAGAAAGAGAATCATGTTGTTGTCATTGGCGATGCTCTTGTCCAGGTTTTGCCGGTTCAGCATATGTTGGAATCTTACTCTACTGTGGGAATTGACAAATTCCCTCCAGATACCGGGATCGATTCCCTTCGGGGGTTGATTCTCGTTTCCCCACTGGTTTTCCTGGATTCTTCTGTTTTTCAGCATCTCCTTTATCTGAACGTGAGTTCTCCTGGTCATAATTTCATTATCTACCCAGGAATCTGTGACATTGGGTGTCTCCGGGTCCTTCTTTCCCCAGTTCCAGCCCACCAGGATAGGGTTCATGGCATTGAATGACAGGTTCAGC
>CAYVUX010000410.1:0-3998 GCA_964455075.1 uncultured Desulfobacteraceae bacterium
TTCGTCATCCCGGACAAGCCCTGTGAAACAGGGCGCGATCCGGGATCCAGAAGTTGGCGAAAAAATGGCGTTTTTCTGGATTCCGGATCTCCCTTGCTTCGCGTCGGTCGTCCGGAATGACGCTTTTTTCGTATTACGACACAGCCTCCTTTGCCGAAATGACGGCGTGAACCTTCAGGCAAAATCAGAAGGTTCAGACCCAGGCTCCGGAAAGGGAGTTGCATCTTTGGTTTCATCCGTTGTCCTCCCTGTGAGCCGGACCGCCCTCCCCCGGAAGGAGGCGTGGATCTTCGGCTCGATCAATCGATGTGCGGCATCAAAGACCACGCGATGTACCATCCGTCCTCTTCGTCGTATTTCAGGCAAACGATTCCGCCGTTCTGGAACTTGACTACCGGGGCCTTCCCGGCGTCTCCGGCGACCAGGTAAGCGACGAGCTTCTGCATGAAGGGGAGATGCCCTACGATCATCGTGTCCTTGAGGTTCTCTACGTCCAGTGCCGCGACGTCGTCCAGCGGACCCAGGCCTTCCATCTCCTCGACGCCGCCCCGGCTGCCAAGGGCTCGGTCGAAGATCTCCGCGGTCTGCTTGGCCCGCTTCTTACCGCTGTGTTTGACGGAGGCGATAACAATCCGGTGTGCCCGGGCCGTCGCCGCGATGTTTTCCACTTCCTTAATTCCCTCGTCGGACAGTCCTTTGTCCGGATCGGCCTCTTTCGGCAAATTCTTGCCGTGTTGTACCAGGAATAGCGCCATCACGTTTCCTCCTTTCTCCAAGATTCGGTCTCAATCTTCAAGGCTGGCTGGGTAGTGTGCGCCGCCTTCCATTTTCTCTACCCCTTTGTTTGACCCCGAACATATTTTCTTTTCGCCGGTCACTATCAGCGTGCGCGTTTACGAGGTCAGCGCGGTCAAAACTCTGCGATACTTTTCCTGCACCGCGGAATCGATGGCATCGATACCGGTTCGGTGGATCAATAGACGGTTTCCCCGGCTATAGACCGGCTATGGAGTAGAGGAGATGGTACCATTCGAAGACCTATACCAGCGCGAAAACGAAAAGGAGGAAATCGCCTGTTGCGGAGATCGTGAGAAATTCCCTGTTTCACCGGGTACGACCGAGCGTCGTATCGCATATGGTCACAAATGGATTTCACAGAGACCCGCTGCTCCATCCGAGTCCGCTCCGGCCGGTGTCCTCCTCAATGATGCGGAGGATGAGTTCAAAGACGTATCCGTCCATCACGTCTTCCTCCCAGCCCAAGGTCGAAAGGCGGCTGTTAATCGTCCCCATGGTGAGGAGGACGCCGTCATTAAGGATGTTCAAAACATCCCGGACGAGCCGCGGGACTTCCCGGTCGGTCAGGCCTTTGGCGTGGAGCCTCAGGAGCAAATGATCCATGATTTCGGCCATGATGCTTCTCCTTTGTCGTTCGGTTCAGGCGGATTTCCCCTTCATCTTTGTTTTTCTTCCCTTCCATTGTAGAAATCCCGAGCCCGGAGTACATGGGGTCAAACCTGTAGCAGGATTCGAGAAAGACCCTATTTGAAGCAGGATCAAGGATGCCCTCTCCCCGTGGGCGAGGCGGCTGATGCCTATTGGCAGATGAACACGGATGTCCGGGACAGGCTCGTGCCATCGCATCTGCTACCGGATCAGTCCGAGGGCCCCGAACACAATGAGGTAGATGGCAACGATGTAGTTGAGAAGCTTCGGCATGACCAGGATCAAGATGCCGGCTATGATGGCCAGGAGTGGTTGAAGCTCTACGTGAATGTTCATGGGAAGGCGCTCCTTTCGTTGTCATGAAGGTGCATCAAGAAAACGGCTCTGTGAATCGTTCAGGAGATTGGGAACACTTGATTTGCATCTGAACTGCGTCGCCTGCTTACGCAGGAGGAGGCCGTCTCCCAATCAATCCCATAATAAGCAAAACGATGAAGATAACCAAAAAAATGAAGAAAAGAATCTTGGCGATCCCCGCCGCTGCGGCTGCTATGTCGGTAAACCCAAAAAGCGCCGCAATGAGAGCCACGATAAAAAAGATAATCGCCCATCTCAGCATGATGATTTCCTCCTTGAAAGAGTATGCGTGTCTGTCCGTATCCTGCTTCCAATACCGTCCGACCTCTTTTTTGCAGCCTGTTACCGGGAATTATGAACCCGTTCACGAGATGTCGCAGCGCAAAAGCGGATTATCACCCGTTTCAAAACCCTCGTCCCGGCATCCATCCGAGGATTTTGGATTTTGCCGCCTGCGGAACATCGCCGTCGGTCCTTGTTCCATAATAGATCTAACTTTATTGGAATCCTATAAGGCGAATTGTGTATTCGGACCTTGTTTTGGGAGCAGGGGGGCGAATTGCGATGGAACATGTGCCGTTCGTATCATCATATTTGCAGTTTTGTGGTTGTTTTGCGGTTTGTGTTCAAGTTCGTCTCCGTGGAGCATCTCCCACGCTTTCTCATTTGCATTCTGCGGGAAAGAGAGATTTGAAAATACCGGATGGACCCCATTTCCTATCCCCAACGCGTAGGGTAGGGTGAAGAGACAGTGGGCCGGTTCGGCGAAATCCCTTCCGGTGCAGGAGCGACAACCCATGAAAAAGGCAGACCGCGGCAGGAGGAAGGACGATACCATGAAGGAAGCCATGCTTTACGAGTGTACGAAGGGCGGGAAGCTGCATTGCTACCTCTGCAGCCATCACTGTGTCATAAAGGAGAACGAGTACGGGTTTTGCGGCGTTCGCCGGAACGTGGAGGGGGCTCTTTACAGCTATTCCTACGGGGATATCATCGCCGCGAACGTGGATCCTATTGAAAAGAAGCCGTTTTACCATTTTCACCCCGGCACCACGGCATTCTCCATCGCCGCCGCGGGGTGCAACTTCCGCTGCGACTTTTGCCAGAACTGGCAGATCTCCCAGACGTCGCACCGGGATGGCGGCGGGGGTGGAGGAAATACGGTGGAACCCGGGGAAATCGTCCGCCGGGCATCGGAGGAAAACTGCCGGACTATCGCCTACACGTACACGGAACCCACCATATTCTTTGAGTACGCCTTTGATACAGCACGCTTGGCCCGGGAGAAGGGATTGGATAATGTCTTCGTGACCAACGGATTCATGACCGCGGAGACGCTCGAAGCGGCGCAGCCCTGGCTGGACGCCTGCAACGTGGACCTCAAGTCGTTTCGGAACGCGTTTTACAAGGAGCGATGCCAGGCACGCCTTCAGCCCGTCCTGGATTCAATTCGGAAGATGCGGGATTTGGGGATATGGGTGGAGGTGACCACCCTGGTGGTTCCCGGCCAGAACGACAGCGGGGAAGAGCTCTCCGACATCGCGCATTTCATTGCCGCGACCGACCCGGACATTCCCTGGCACCTCAGCCGGTTCCATCCTGCGTATCAGCTCACGGATGCGCATCCCACCCCGCTATCGACCCTGGAGACCGCGCGCTCCCTGGGCCGGGAGGCAGGGTTGCGCTATGTCTATCTGGGAAACGTCCCGGAAGCCTCCCTGGACACGGTGTGCCCAGAGTGTGGTGCGGTAGTGGTAGAGAGGGGCTGGCGCGGCCTCATGGAAGCCCGGTTGAAGGACGGAAGATGTCTGGAGTGCGGAGGCCGCGTCGCCGGGGTTTTCCCGTGACGGGAATTCGTATTTCGCGCGATCGGATATGTCGGCTCCTTGTGGAAACCATGCTCTTGGCATGGTCATGTAGTGGGGCGGCAATTCGTCATTCCGGTCAAGCCCCGTGAGACGGGGCGCGAGCCCGGGTCCAGAAGTTCACGATGGACGGCGTTTTTTCTGGATTCCGGATCTCACTCGCTTCGCGTCGTTCGTCCGGAATGACGAGGAACAAATCATTACGGTCTTCTTGTGACGAATGACGGAAACACCATGGAGTCAGCCATGCACGGAGGAAATGAGAAGTCCCGTACCCGAGGGCACAGCGCCGGCAGGATCCTGGCCGTGTTTATCCTGTCGCTTGTGGTG
>CAYVUX010000411.1:0-3997 GCA_964455075.1 uncultured Desulfobacteraceae bacterium
CACACCGCTACGCTTATGTTTCACATCCTTAATGACCTAGGTCAGGAGTTCTGAATTTAAGTACCCACTTTTAGGGGGTTACCTGAGTCCGCCCGCTATGCGAGTGGAGAGTTCAGTTCGGTTCTCTTAGAGGGGAGAATTTGGAGGAAGTTTGAAAACTCCCTACACGATCGGAGAGGTGGAAGTCCTCTTCCGGAAATACAAGGCGGTCAAAGTCGACTGCGTCCTGACGGGCTGCTGTTAAAGGAGGCCCGGGACAAGCTCAGGGCAATCCGGTGCTATATGTGCGGGAACGTACTGGGGTGGTGCGAGGACATATATGATTCGAACGCCTACAGCCGGCATGCACGCAGCAACCCTATATATACGGCGGGGGCTCGTACCGCGTCTACCGCGGCGGCAGCTGGCTCAACCTCCCGAGGAACGTCCGCTGCGCCGATCGCGTCTGGAACACCCCGGAATTCAGGGGCTACGACCTGGGCTTCCGCCTTGCCAGCACAGGGAAAAGGCCGCATCCGGCTTCGCTATGGCAATCCGGACCGTCCGTCTCCCTGTCCAAGCGCGATATCCGGCATCCCGCGGTGCCGCGGGATCGAACACGGCAGCGGGAGGCAGGGCTGTTAGCGTACATGCGAAGGTGCTGCCTCCCGTGGAAACTCCGGGGCCGACGTCGCTCTACAGCTGCGGAGCGCTTTTCCTGTAGGAGCGGCGGGAGCCGCGAACAAGGCGCTCCGGCCGGCGGTACGGGTTGGTTCGCGAGCAAGCTCGCTCCTACAGGGTGGGCGAAGGGTGTTTTTGTAGGAGCGGTGCGAGCCGCGAACAATGTTTTCCGACCGGTTGGTAGGGGGTTTCGCGAGCAAGCTCGCTCCTACAGGCGGGATGAAGGGTTGTGCTGTAGGAGCGGCGGGAGCCGCGAACCTACCCTAGAATTTGTGGCTGGTTATCAAAAAAAGGAGATGAAGAGATGAAACGCCTGGGGTTTACGGCAATGATGGGATTGGTCGCATTTCTGGGATGGACGGTTGCCGGAGATGCGGCCGTGCGCACGGCCCTGGTGATCGGGAACGCGGCCTACGATACCGCGCCCCTTGCGAACCCGGCGAACGACGCCGGGGACATGGCCGATGCCCTCCGGGACATGGGCTTTGACGTGATCGAGCGGATCAATGCGGACAAGCGCACCATGGTCCAGGCGGTGGATGAATTCGGCAGGAAGCTCGCCCGCTCGAATGTGGCGTTTTTCTACTACGCAGGGCACGGCATGCAGGTGCGGGGCCGCAACTACCTGATCCCTGTGAAGGCCCGGGTCGCCTCCGAGTCCGATGTAGAGTTCGAGGCCGTGGATGCGGGCCGCATCCTCGGGAAGATGCGCGAGGCCGGAAACAAACTCAACATCGTGGTCCTCGACGCCTGCCGGGACAACCCCTTTAAGCGAAGCTTTCGATCGGACCAGAAGGGCCTCGGCAAGATGGACGCCCCCCTGGGCTCGCTTATTGCCTACGCCACCTCGCCGGGCTCCGTGGCAGCGGACGGCGGAGGCCGAAACGGCATCTACACCAAGCATCTCCTTGAAAACATTCAGCGACCCGACCTCTCGGTCCAGGACGTATTCACGGAAACCGGCTTGGGCGTTATGAAGGAGACCGGGAACCGGCAGGTGCCGTGGACGTCCTCCACCCCCATTCCGAGGTACATCCTAGCCGGCGGAAGCGTGGTGGAGGAAGGCCCAACTGAAGCCCCCGAGGCAAAGACCGGCTCCCTGGAGGTGGAGACCTCCCCCTCGGGAGCGGACGTATTCGTTGACGGGAAATTTACCGGGACTGCGCCCGAGACCGTAACCGGGCTCTCGCCACAAAGGCTGAAGGTGCGGGCAAGCAAGGACGGGTTCCGGGATGCGGAGGAGCCCGTGTACATCAGGGCCGGGCGCAAGACGAGGATCACGCTGCTTCTTGACCGGATCGAAACCGGCGGCACGGTGGCGGTTTCGAGCAATCCTCCCGGGGCCAAATGGTATTTGGACGGGGCCTACGTGGGGACCACGCCGGACGCCATGGGAAGCGTGAGCGCAGGGAGCCACCGGGTGGAGGTCCAAAAGGAGGGATTCCAGGACTGGAAGGATTCCGTGCACGTCCGCACCGGAGAGAAGGCTGCGGTCCACGCCGAGCTCGCGGCCGAGCGTACGGAGGGCCGCGCGGGCGAGACATGGACCGAGCCCGTGACCGGCATGGAATTCGTGTGGGTGCCCGGCGGGTGCTACGAGATGGGCTGCGGGAGCTGGACGAGCGACTGCGATGACGAAGAGACCCCGGTTCACGAGGTGTGCGTGGACGGGTTCTGGATGGGGAAGTACGAGGTGAGCCAGGGCCAGTGGCGCGAGATCATGCATGGAAATCCTTCGCGTTTCAAGAAGGGGGATGACTACCCGGTAGAACAAGTTTCTTGGAATGACGCCCAGGAGTTCATTCAAAAGCTCAAGGGGCGTAGTTCTGCGGGCGGGTCGTTTCGCCTCCCTACCGAGGCCGAGTGGGAGTATGCCTGCCGGAGCGGGGGAAAGCGCGAGAAATTCGCGGGCGGAAGCGATGCAGACCGGGTAGCGTGGTATAGGAGCAACAGTGGAGGTCGCACACATGAAGTGGGCACCCAGGCACCCAACGGCCTGGGGATCTACGACATGAGCGGGAACGTATGGGAGTGGTGCGAAGACGTCTATGCCAAGGACGCCTACAGCCGGCATGCACGCAACAATCCCATAGTTGAGAGCGGGGGCTCGGGCCGGGTGGCCCGCGGCGGCAGCTGGGGCCACGGACCGGGGTACGTTCGCTGCGCCAATCGCAGCAGGGGCACCCCGGGCCGCAGGAGCCACGTCCTGGGCTTCCGCCTTGCCAGGACCCCATAACCTTTTGGCTTTTTACCCTTTACCCTTTTGCATCGCGCCCCCCGCGACATCCGGCTGCGCCGAGATGGCGAGGGAGGCGCGCGGAGAAACCGGCGCCCGGCGGAGACCCTGTAGGAGCGAGCTTGCTCGCGAACGGATGCTCCGGCCGACGGTAAGGAAGGATTTGCGAGCAAGCTCGCTCCTACAGATGGGAACGAGGGTTTTTCTGTAGGAGCGGCGCAAGCCGCGAACGAGATCCTCCGACCGGCAGGTGGAATGGTTCGCGAGCAAGCTCGCTCCTACAGGGTGGGCGAAGTGGCGTATTGTAGGAGCGGCGCAAGCCGCGAACAGATTTGCTCCGGCCGGTAGGAGGAAGGGTTCGCGAGCAAGCTCGCTCCTACAGGTGGGACGAAGGGTGTTTTTGTAGGAGCGGAGTTATCCGCGAACGATATGCACCGGCCGGTGGTGCGGAGGGGTTCGCGAGCAAGCTCGCTCCTACAGGGTGGGAGGCGGCACATGGCGGTTTATCGTGGGAAGGATCTGCGGAAGGGGAGGCGGTCGGAGGTGGGACGGGCGTATCTCCTGACATCGGTGACGTACGGGAGGCGCCCGATGTTCCGGGGATGGCGGACGGGCGCGCCGGTCGCGCAGGCGTTGCAGAACGCGGCGGAAGAAGGGTGGGCCGAGAGCCTGGCGTGGGTGATTATGCCGGATCATTTCCACTGGCTGGCGGTGCTTCAAAGCGGTACCGTTTCGCAGTTGATGCAGCGGGTCAAATCCCGGAGCGCCCTGGCCGTCAACCGGTATCTCGGACGAACGGGCCGCATCTGGCAATCCGGGTATTACGACCATGCCCTCCGAAAGGAGGAGGACCTGCGGCAGGTGGCCCGTTACCTGGTGGCCAATCCTCTTCGTTCGGGTTTGGTGGAGCGTATCGGGGATTATCCGTTGTGGAATGCGGCGTGGCTGCCGGATTGAGGGGCCGCATGTTCGCGAGCAAGGTGAATGGAGCAAAAAATCGGCCGCAGGAACTCCTTCGATTGAGAAGGAGCCGGCGGTGCCCGCAAAACGTAGCGGTTCGCGAGCAAACTCGCTCCTACAGGGGCGTGCAATGTCGTGCTG
>CAYVUX010000412.1:0-3995 GCA_964455075.1 uncultured Desulfobacteraceae bacterium
GATGGGAAAATGGGAAGTTATTTTTGAGTGAGCCCTAAGTCAAGACTCGTGATTGCCCGCGGAGGCATCCGGAGATGGGCGTCGACTTGCGTGCGGCACACCGCACGAGGCAACTCAAACGCAGATTGCCCGAAAGCGCTGTTTCCCGGTGGCCGATGCTCCAGCCCGGAGCGTCTTATGAGAGGCCGTAAAGTCGGTTCTATCGGCGCGGAAAAAGTCAGAAAATGAGGAGAAGGACATGTTTCGCCACATACTTATTCCCACGGACTTTGCGGAGAACAGCAAAAATGCTCTGGATATAGCCGTGAAATTGAAGGGTGAAGAGGCCGACAACCTCACCGTCCTTCATGTCATCGAGATGCTGGAAGATGCCGGGTATGACGAGTTTGAAGACTTCTACGAAGAGCTGAGAAAAAGGTCGCAGAAGAAGTTGGATGCCATGGTCCAGGGCTACCGGGATCAAAAGGTCCACCTGAGCACACAGATCGTCTATGGAAAGAGGTCCCTGGAGATCGTGCGCTTTGCAGAAGAGCACGGGGTGGACCTGATCGTTATTGGTTCTCACTCCATTGATCGGAATCAACTTCCACAGAACTGGGGAACAATCAGCTACAAGGTGGGGATCCTGGCGAACTGCCCCGTGCTGATGGTAAAGTAGAAAAGAGAAACACCGCCGGTCCGCAGGCTGGAACGAACAGTCCGGGCCGCGGACTTACATCCCTAAGGAGGAGATCAAAATGGCAAGCAGCACATACAAGATTATCGAGCTGGTGGGCACGAGCGATGTTTCCTGGGAGGAGGCGGCAAAGACGGCCGTGGAGACGGCCAGCGAAAGCCTCCGGGATCTGAGAATCGCCGAGGTTACCAGACTGGACATGATGGTCACCAACGGGAAGGTCACCTCTTACAGGGCCAGGGTGAACGTTTCCTTCAAGTATGGGGGTTAGGCCGCTGCTCCGGCCCCGGCCGGTTCCCGAAGAGCACGTTGCGTGCCGCTACAGGAAAAATGGCTGTGAAACCCGGAATAGCTGTCCGTGACGCTGGTCTGTGTCAAGAGCCGGTCGAAACGGGACCTCTGAAAAATGTTCTGTTTTGCGAATGTCTCGAAAGGGGGACCGGATTTGCCAGCGATTCGTCCGATTTACGTCGCCGGGCAGTGGGCGGTCTTTGGGCCCAATTCATGGCGCCCGGCGTATTCCGCCGCGCCCTGTTTCACGATGGGGCCGGCCGTTGATCCTCCCCATCCCATGCCCGGGGCTGACCCCCGGGGCAAGCGAGATCCGAAGGCTTGCCTACGACCTTCCCAAGCGAATCTCCGTTCACGCCTACAAGACCGATACGCTGTGCGTCTGGATCGTGTTTGCGGGAGGCACGGGGACCGGCAAATCCACGCTTTTTAATGCGGCCTGCGGGAGGCCTTTGAGCGGAACCGGAGTGGAAAGGCCCAGGACGGGAGGCCCCATCGCCTCTGCGTCACGGGAATGCCTCTCAGAAAAGGGATTTCCCCTGATGTCGGTCCGCATCGAGCACAAGCCGCACGAGGAGGTCCTTCACGGGCCGGCAACTGGAGCACCGGGAGAGCTGCTGGTCCTGGAGCACGAAGGCGAGGATTGGGGGGGGGTGGTTATGGTAGATACCCCTGACCTCGACAGCGTGCGGGCGGAGAACCGACGGTCTGCAGAGGACGTGGGCCTTCTTTCCGATGCGATCGTGTTCGTGTCGAGCCAGGAAAAATATTCCGACGAGGTCCCGTATCGATTCCTTCAAGCCATGGCGCGCGAAGGGAAAGAAATATTTTTCGTTCTGAACAAGGCCCATGGAGAATGGGCAAAGAGCGACCTGGCTGAATCTTTCCGCGTGCAAGGCGTGATGCTGCCCGAGGATCGTATATGGTTCCTTCCGTACTTTCCCGCGGAACCGGCTCGCAGGATGGCCCGGGACCCGTCCTGCCGAGACTTCGTTAAGGCCCTGTCCGAGACCGTCTCCGAAGGAAATCGATTGAAACTCAGGGAAAGGCAGAGGAGTGCCCGGGCGGAAGACCTCAAAGGAAGAATCGACCGGCTCCTGGAGCTGCTGGGGGAAGAAGAGCAAGCCGCCCGGAGATGGTTGGAGCGTCTCGCCGGGCTCTACGAAAACGCCTGTGAAGATCTGATCATGGAGGAGAAGGAACGGTTCGCCTCCACGAGCAGGGAGTACCTGCGAAAGGAGATTCGACGCCTTTTTGCGCGCTATGATGTCCTGGGGGGCCCTCGCAGGGTGATCAAGAAGGCCCTGTGGGCGCCTCTGCGCATGCTCGGGCTCAGAAAGACCGCTGCGGAGACCACGTCGGAGGAGGCGCTCGAAAGGATCCGGGAGAGAATCGACCTGACGCCGGTCGAGGCTGCGGTTGAAAAATTCAATCTCGCGGTGCTCGAGGAACTCTCCCCGACGGAGGGGAACGCGGCCCTGTTCGAGAAGATGCACCGCCCCGAGATCCGGCTCACCGACGAGGAGATCCGGAGCACCGTCATAGAGGAGCAGAAACGGTTGGCGGAATGGCTCGAGGACACCTTCAAAGAGCTCTCCAAGGACACTCCCAAGAGCAGGAAATGGGGGATCTATTCAACGGCAACCCTGTGGGGGGTCCTGATCGTCTCGTTCGAAACCGCTGTGGGGGGTGGCTTTACGGTCCTGGATGCGGCCTTGGATTCCGTTTTGGCGCCCTTTGTGACGAGAGGCGCGGTGGAGCTTTTCGCCTACCGGGAGATCCGGCGGGTGGCGAAGGAGCTGGCCTCGCGATACCAGCGGGCGCTCCTCTCCGTGCTGGACGAACAGCGGGATCGCTACGAAAAATGCATGGCCTCCCTTCTGCCCTCGCCGGAGGTCCTCGCGCGCTTGAAGCGGGCGAGGCGGGAGGTTTCGGAATGGGGGCACCCTTGAGTCTGGTGGAAAATGTCAAGATGCGAGGCTTCCAAATCCCGATGAACCAGGAGCGCATGGTCCTTCGCAGCAGAAACTTGTCTTTGCCTACTTCACAGGGAAGTGAAAAAAACGCAGGCTGCCGCACCGAATGCCTTGCTTCAGCGGGGACATGCGGGTTTTCAGAAAGCGTCCCGGGAGCCTGAGAGGGGCCCTGGCCTGGTGAGAGCATGAAAGACCCCATAAAGCGCATTCAAAGCGACCTCGACCGGGTGCGCGCCCTTTTGGACGAGTGCTCCGTTCTCTCCCTTTCCGAAGACGAGAGGAGGTCCGTGGGAGAGGAGATAGACCGGCTCTCCCGGAAGCTTGACACCCTGCAGGAAGGTTTTCTCACTGTGGGGATCTTGGGAGGGACCGGGGTGGGCAAGTCCACCCTGATGAACGCGCTGGCAGGGGCCGAGATCGCTTCCACGAGCCATCGAAGACCGCACACGGACCATGTCTTGATCTACCGGCACGCGGAGGCGGCCGGATTTCCCGACCTCTCCCCCCAGGGTATTCCCTGGAAGGAGTTTCTCCACCGGGAAGACGATATCCGACAGATCCTTCTGTGCGACCTGCCCGATTTCGACAGCCTGGCCGGAGAGCACCGGCAGTACGGGATCCGGTTCCTGGATCATCTGGATGTGCTCGTATGGCTCACCTCCCCGGAGAAATACGCAGACAAACGGTTCTATGATTTCCTGAGCGATGTGCCCAAGGCGGACCGCAACTTCTATTTCGCCCTGAACAAGGCGGATCTCTTCTTCGGCGACGAGGATGCGGCCGGAGGCTACCGGAAGCTGGACCGGGCCCTTCGCGCTTTCGAAGAGCACATCCTGAAAAGCGGGGTTTCAAAACCCCTCGTATTCTCCGTGTCGGCCCGCGAATTCACGGATTCCCGCGACATCAACCCGTGGAATCAGATGCGCGCCCTTCGCCACCAGATCTTCCAGCACCGGAACGCAAAGCAGGTCACCGCCATCAAGGCGTCCAACCTGGACGTGGAGGCAAAAGAGCTCCTCTCCCATCTCGCCAAAGAGGCCGCGCGTCTCGAG
>CAYVUX010000413.1:0-3981 GCA_964455075.1 uncultured Desulfobacteraceae bacterium
CTATTTTGATTTCTTGAAGTTTCCGATCCCCCTTTATGCGCTCGTCTACCTCTCTGTGATCATCGGCATTCTGATCGGCATTCTCATGGGGTTTTCCAAGAGGCTCGGGCTTCGAAGGAGAATCAAAGATCTTGAGCGGGAAAACAAGAGCCTGGCGGCGCATGCGGAGACGAAACAAGATGCCTCAACCAGTGTCGAGGACGCAAGGGCTGCTGGAAACGAATGATGAGATTTCCATCCGTATACGGTTTGGCTATCGAACCAGCAGGAGAGATAAAGGTGTTTTTGTAGGGCGGACTTCTCCGCGGTCAAGCATCTCCAGCCGGGGAGTGAAATGTTCGCGGGCAAGCCCGCTCCTACAGGTCTGAAACTTCCCTGCCGCTCACCGCTCACACCCTCACGCCCTCAGGGCATGGCCGCCAAGACCTCCTTCGGCACATCCCGGTCGAATTTCGCGAAATTTTCCCGGAAATCGGCGGCCAGTTTCCGTGCCCGCTCCTCGTACCGGTCCCTGTCCGGCGCGGACTCGGCGGGGTTCATTAGAGAATCCGGGACCCCTTCACAGCTTTTCGGGAGCAACAGGCCGAAAACGGGCTCTTTTTCGAATTCCGCTTCACCCACGGCACCGCTCAGGATCCCCCTGATGATGGCCCGGGAATACCCGATCTTGATCCTCTCTCCTTCTCCGTAGGGTTTCCCGACCCAGCCGGTGTTCACGAGCCAGCACCGCACATCGTGCTTATTGAGCTTGTCCAGGAACAGACGCGCATAGACCGTTGGGGCCAGTGCCATAAAGGGCGCCCCGAAACAAGCGCTGAATGTGGCCTGGGGCTCTCGAATGCCCAGTTCCGTGCCGGCCACTTTGGCCGTGTAACCGCTCAGGAAATGAAAGACCGCCTGCCCTACGGTAAGCTTGGCCACGGGAGGCATGACCCCGAAGGCATCGCAAGTAAGCATGATCACATGACGTGGGTGACCGGCCACTCCCAACCGGAGGGCGCTCGGGATGTGAGAGATGGGATACGCGGCCCGCGTGTTCTCGGTCAACGAATCGTCGTCCAGATCCAAACGTCTTGATGTATTGTTCAGGGTGACGTTCTCCAAAATGGTCCCAAAACGCCTCGTACACTCATAGATTTCGGGCTCTTCTTCCCTGGACAGCCTGATCACCTTTGCATAGCATCCCCCTTCGAAATTGAATATCCCTTCGGCACTCCAGCCGTGCTCGTCGTCCCCGATAAGCCTTCGTGTAGGATCCGCAGAAAGACTGGTCTTTCCGGTGCCCGACAGGCCGAAAAAAACCGCGGAATCGCCCTCCTGCCCCAGGTTTGCAGAGCAATGCATAGGCAGGACGGAGACCTGGGGATAGGTGTAGTTCAGCATGGTAAAAACCGATTTCTTGATCTCCCCTGCGTAACTTGTCCCGCCGATAAGGACCAGTTTCCTTTGAAGGTGCAGAAGGATGAAGGCCTCGGAGCTGATTCCGTCCATCTCGGCATCGGCATGAAATCGCGGCGCGTTGATGACGGTGAATTCGGGATGATGATCCTGGATCTCCTCTTCGGACTTCATCTCGATAAACATGTTCCGCGCAAAAAGATTGTGCCAGGCGGTTTCCGTGATGACTCGAATGGGAACCCGATAGGCAGGGTCCGCACCCGCGTAACAATCCTGGATAAATACGTCCTTATTCTGAAAATACGCCAGAAGCCTGTAAAACAGGTTCATGAATCGGTCTTCCGGGATTTCCCTGTTCACCTCCCCCCACCAGACCTTGTCCTCGCTGGAAGGCTCCTTCACAATGAACCGATCCCTGGGAGACCTCCCCACGTGGTGTCCGGTTCTCACCACAAGCGGCCCCAGGTGGGCAATGTGGCCTTCCCTTCTCCGGACGATATGCTCATAAAGGATCGGGGTCGATGCATTCCACAACACGTTCGCCAGGTTTCTGAAACCCAAGGCTTTCAATTCGGGCAGCGTGTCCTTCTTGTTAAACATCGCCAAAAACTCCTTTTCTTCTCAAAACAGAAAGAACGTTTAGGGATTTAAGCCTGTTACGGTTCCCCCGTGCTTCGCCCGCCTCCCCACCCGTGTCGCCGGGACCACTTCGGCATCCGGACAGTCTCCAATAAGGCGGTAGCCCGACTGCCGCCTACAGATGCGACATCTCCACGAGCGGCCAAATCCTGTCCACATCCTCCTTATGGCAGAGTTCGGTTCCCGGAGTCTGGGCCGTCGCCGTTCCGGCGGCGCAGGCAAGCCGCACGCATTCCCGCAGTTCCCAGCCCTGGGAAAGCCCCAACACAAACCCTGCAACCGTCGAATCCCCCGCGCCCACGGTGCTGTCGACTTTTACAGCCGGCCCGACGGCCTTCACCCTGAGCTCTTCCGAGGAAAGCACCATCCCTTTCGCCCCTCTCGAAACCAGCACGTATGGGACCCCTTGACTGTGCACATGGGTACATGCGTCCAGAATTTCTTCTTCCGTAGCGACTTCCCGGCCCACCAGCCTGGAAAGCTCGTGCTGATTGGGTTTGATGCAGTCGGGGCGGAAAGAGATGGACTCCTTGAGCGCCGTTCCGTCGGTATCCAGCACCACGAAGGCTTCCCGTTCCTTTCCCGCGAGGATCAGCTGTCCGTACAAATTGTAGGATACTCCCTTGGGGAGGCTTCCACTCATCACCAGGTAATCCATTCCCCGGCTTTGAACCACCCTCTGGTAAAACTGCCCGATCTCCGTGGCGGAAATCTCCGGGCCCCTGGCGCTGATCATGTATTGATGGTCCGTCTCTTCCTCGTTGATGATAATATTGGTTCGTGTTTCCCCTGAGATTTTCGTAAAATCCGTGGTGACCCCGGAGTTGATCAGCAGTCCCTCCAGGTGCAGTCCGTCGTAGCCTCCCACCAAGCCCATGGCTACGCTTTGCCCCCCTAGCGTGCGAATCACCCGAGAGACATCGATGCCTTTTCCCCCTGCATAGAATTCCTCCGACAGGACCCGCGTCGTGTCGCCCTTCAGGAGTTGCCTGACCCGTAGGGTTCGATCGAGCGCAGGGTTTAACGTCACGGTGTATATCATTCTCTTTGATCCTCCTCATACCCTCCAGGCTCTGTTTGCCCCCGGCCGGGGGCGGAACCGAATGGAAAACGCGGTGGAACGCATTCTTTATTCCCGGATGGGCACTCTGTATATATTTTTATTCTATCGGTCTCCAAACCGTTGATCAACCATTCGAAGCGAAATTTCTAAACTTTCCGTTTCCCGAACGGTGCAGAGCCCGGCTTTTGAGGCGGGAAGAAGAAACCGGGGACCCGCCGGCAGTATTATTCGCGGCTAGCGCCGCTCCTACAGAAATCCTTCCGACTCCCCTGTAGGAGCGGGCTCGCCCGCGAACCATCCTTCAGGGTGTGCAGAAACCTGGGACCCGGGATAAGGACCCATTGAAGCCGGCGGGCGGAAAAGATACAATAAACGGAACCTCCACATCTTGATCATGGCCACTCGGGCTGTAAAACCGGCATGAACCCTTCCAGATGTCATAGAAAGGGAGAAGGAGTCCCGTGATGAGATGCCTTCGTTTCGAGAACGGAGAATTGCGACCTCTGGAAGCTCCAGTTCCTCGCGTGGTCGCACCGGACGCCCTCATAAAGACTTCCATGGTGGGGATCTGCAACACCGACATCGAGCTTCTGAAAGGATACTACGACTTTCAGGGGGTGGCAGGACACGAATTCGTAGGGACAGTGGCGGACGCGCTCCGCTCCCCGGGCCTGGTTGGAAAGCGCGTGGTAGGCGACATCAATTGCGGCTGCGGCGAATGCGAATGGTGCCGGTCGGGCGATGACCGCCACTGCCCGCACCGCACGGTGGTCGGAATTAAGGGGCGCCCGGGGGCATTTGCAGAGTACCTGGTTGTTCCGCAAAAGAACCTTCATGTGGTGGACGATTCCATAGAAACCGAGGCCGCCGTATTTGCAGAA
>CAYVUX010000414.1:0-3968 GCA_964455075.1 uncultured Desulfobacteraceae bacterium
AGCACACTCGAATATTCGGCGGCAAGGCCTCCGTGGGAGGCCAGGGTTTCGCCCATGGCCTCCGGACAACCCCATCCGATACCTCCGGATTCGTCGTTTAGCTGCCACATGAGCCGCCGCACGATCACCCGGGCCCCCTCCATGTCCCGTTCTGCGAGATATCCTACCAGGGCGCCGAAAGCAGAGACGGCTCTCCACTTGAGCAGGGGATCGGTGCTCAGCAGGAACGAAAACAGGGCGTTAACCGCCCGGCGGGGCGGCATCGCGCGAATGGCCGCCAGGCTCGCTTCCGGGGGGCCATCCTTCAACAGCCGCGGGATTTTCTCCTTGAGCCTTCGGCTCGTTTCTTCTCCTTTGCTCTTTTCCGCAGACGGCATATCCCCCCCTGTCCCTCCGGACGCAGTGCCGTATTCTGTCACAGGAAGTGCAGCCAGTACAGGGAAAAGAGCGCTTCCATCCCCTATGCCTTGCACCCGAAGCACCTCCTCTTTGATGCGGCTCCGCTCAAGGCCGTGCTCCCCCTTCGGCTCAAGGCAAAACGCGTTTGGGCTTGAAGCGGCTCCATCTCAAGTGCTAATATCCCGCTACTATCCTCTTGTATAAATGGATAGGGAGAGGAGCTTCACCTTTGGCGGTCTCTGCATGCGAGGCCGCGACGGACATAGAAGGAGACGGACGATGAGACGATGGACAAAGAGGACGGGCATCTTCGCACTGGTCTGCATGATGTTGCTGGGAGCGGGGGTTGTCGACGGGGCGGCGCAAAACGAAGACCCGGAAACGGAGAAGGCGCCAATGGAACTTATGGCTGTAGATCTGGCCATTTTGAGGCCCATGGGTTTTGCCGTCACCCTGCTGGGGACGGGGGCATTCGTGCTGAGCCTGCCTTTCACCCTGGGAAGAAACGTGGGCGACGCGGCGGAGCGGTTCGTCGCGGACCCGGCCCGGTTCACCTTTTCCCGGCCTTTGGGAGAGGAGCTCGGGGCTATTCGCTCGCAGCGCCATATGCCGGAGAGTTTCGAGGGCAACATTCCCCTGGAGGAGGATGCCGATCTTTGATCCGCGTTTGTTCCCGGGGCGACTTCTTGTTCGGGAGCCCCGGGTTTTCCGGCTCATAGGCCTTTTTCCCGAGTCTGTATCGAAGGGCAGGATGATGCGATGGCGGGCAGATCCCCCAAAAAGGAAAAAAATGTTGTCATCTGGAAGTTTGTAATCACGTACGTAGCGTTAATGGGGCTCTTTCTGCTCCTCATCGGACTGGAGCCCGTCAAGAAGGTGCTGGACATCAACGGGATTTACACCCGCATGGTCGTGTATCTCAGCGCCTTGCTGCTCGAGCCGTTCCGCATCGTGAACAGCGTTCAGGGCTCGGTGATCAGCCTCAAAGGCCTTGCACTGGATGTGCGATTCGGGTGCAACGGGCTCGAGGCCTTCCTTATCTACACGGTGGCCGTGCTTTCCTTCCCGGCCGGCAGGTGGAAGAAGCTGGTTGGAATAGGGGGAGGGTTTGTTCTTCTCCAGGTCTTCAATGTGCTCAGGATCGCCGGCCTTGCCTTGAGCGGGATTTATCTCCGCGAGTACTTCCACTACATCCACATTTACGTGGCGCAGGGGATGATGATCGCCCTCGCCCTCCTCTTCTTCCTTCTTTGGCTGAATTATGCAACGGAAAGGTAGAGAGACCTTTGAAAAATGTTCGATTTTCTTCGCACCCTCACGGGTGCTCAGACCCCACCCTACGGGCGGGTCCCCGGTTTGTTCAAGGTCAAGGAAGGCGTCCCGCCCCGGCGGGCGGGATCAACCGCAGGAATATATTGAATATTTCGAGGATTGAAATTTGAGCATGACGCAGAGATTGGGCAAAAGAGGGCGTTTTGCAAAGCTCTCGTAGATTCGCCTTGGCTGTGGCTATCTTTGTGGTCGCCTACGTATGCTTCCTGGTGATCTGGATTCAGGCGAAGTCCTACTACGGAAGGGCGTTGACCGGCCTGGCGGCGCCCCTGGCCGGAATGACCGCAGGCTTCCGGATCACGGAGAGCCATCACGGCGACGACATTGCCGCGCTGCACTTTACCCGTCCGGTTATGACCCGGAAAGGCATGGGAGATGTGGACATCGATCTGAAGATTTCCACGTCCAACTACACATTCAACGTGCCCCTGACGCTTGCCCTTGTGGCGTCTCTCTTCCCGTTTTTCCGGTGGCGCAAGCGGTATCTCCTGGAGGCCATGTCCCTCCTGGTCTGCGTTCACCTTCTCTACATCTACTCCTACTGCGTGTTCCAGCTCTACTATCAAATGTCCCAAAAAGGTGTTGAAACCCCCTCGGCTCCGGTTCGGTATTTTCTGGAATTCACGTGGGCATTCACCGACAACATGATCATCCGCTTCGAGCCGTTCCTGATTTCCATCTACCTTTGGCTGCGAAACGCCCGACGCCAAAGGACCGTGAAAACCAAAAAGGGCCGCGCCAAAAGGTCGTGACGGCCGGCCAAAGGCCTCAAGCCCGCGAACCATCCCTGCACCGGATACGGAAGTTCTGAAGTCGATCCCGATCCCGATAGCGATCCCGATCCCGATGGACCTGGGGACTGGTTGCTAGCTCCATCTCCCCGGGATTTCGGCGCTGCATTTTGTGCACCGGCCTCCCTTCACGCCGCGCAGCGTGACCCGGTATCCGTTTCGCTCGATCAGGAGTGTTCCGCATTCGTGACAGTAGGTGTGATTGCCCTCGTGACCCGGGACATTTCCAATGTACACGTACCGGATCCCCTCTTCCATGGCCAGTGTCCTCAGCTTCTCAAGGGTGGCAATGGGCGTTTTGGGGAGCCGGGTAAGTTTGTACTGGGGGAAGAAACGCAGGAAGTGGAGCGGGTAGTCCGGCCCGAGCTCCTTCAGAATCCACCTGCACATCCTGCGGATCATATCCGGCTTGTCCACGTAGGTGGGCACGACCAGCGTGGTCATTTCAAACCACACCCCCTGGGCGTGAAGGGTCTTAAAGCTCTCCAGCACCGGTCGGAGGGTCCCTCCGTTCAGGCGCCGGTAGATCTCGTCTTCAAACGATTTCAGATTGACATTGGCCGCGTCAATAACCCCGCAGAGTTTCACCAGCGGACCCTCGTTGATGTACCCGTTGGAGACGAGCACGTTCTTGAGCCCTTGTTCCTTTGCCTTCACGGCCGTGTCGTACACGTATTCGTAGAACGTGATGGGCTCGGAGTAGGTGTACGCGACGGAGGGGCTTCCCGCTTCCTTCGCCTTGGCAACGACCTCGCCGGGGAAGAGTTCCCCGTGATGGACCTCTTCGGGCTTTTTCTGTGAGATTTCCCAGTTCTGGCAATTCAGGCAGCGGAAATTGCATCCGGTCGTGGCAATGGAAAGGATGCTGGTGCCGGGATGGAAGTTAAAGAGAGGCTTTTTTTCAATGGGATCCAGGTTGGCGGAGCAGGGGTTTCCGTACGCCAGGGAGTAGAGTTTGCCGCGGATGTTGACCTTTG
This sequence comes from uncultured Desulfobacteraceae bacterium, assembly GCA_964455075.1. Taxonomy (GTDB): domain Bacteria; phylum Desulfobacterota; class DSM-4660; order Desulfatiglandales; family Desulfatiglandaceae; genus CAYVUX01. Next base: position 3,500 of record CAYVUX010000414.1, read on the forward strand.
AACGGCAGATGCTTCGATCCCCCGGCTCCAGGACGCATCGGTTGGGGCAGACCTGGCACTGAACGGTTTCTCCGTCCGTGGCATAGTGGTGGCCCTCCGTCGACCATTTTCCGGGGTCTTCGGGGGCGTCCCCCTTGAAAATGCTCCCCTTGATACTTTTGCCTTCGGCGTCCGCACTCCCCGGGAAAAAGAAAGGAACGCCGCCGGTGCAGGCGAAGGCCGAGACGCCGATCCCTGCCAACCGGAGAAATTCCTTGCGGGTCATCATGGCATTCATCATCTCACCTCGTTTTTCCGGAAATCATCACGAGCAGAGTGCTCGAGGCCTTGACGGCGATTAAGCAGAAGGCGGCAAGTTTCAGCCCGAAAAGAGGAATCAGCACCGCCCCCACAGCCAGGGTCCCCACAGCGGCGCCGGTGAGATCCGCGGCCAGGCATCCGGCAGCCGGGCTGTTTTCCTCGCCGATCA
>CAYVUX010000415.1:0-3966 GCA_964455075.1 uncultured Desulfobacteraceae bacterium
GGCCGGACAGTTTACGGTCCCCAGGTATCGTAGTTCGGAAGGTGAGTGTCGAGTTTCCCTTCCTTGAGGAGCTTCTTACAGGCCTCGACTACCTCTGAATCGTATAAAAACCCTTTACCATGGTGAATCTCGCTCATGGCCTTCTCGATGGTCATTGCAGGACGGTAGGGCCTGTGAGAAGCCATGGCGTCCAGCACGTCCGCCACGGCCATAATCTTTGCTTCCAGTAAGATCTGTTCTCCAAACAATCCATTGGGATAACCGCTGCCGTCAAGCCTTTCATGATGCTGGAGGATCATCTTCGCGATGGGCCAGGGGAATTCTATGCCCTTCAGGATATCATGGCCGACCTTTGGGTGACCCTGGATGATAGTCATTTCCGCTTCGCTGAGTTTTGTGGGTTTGCTGAGTATGCTCGTGGGAACAGAGAGCTTTCCGATATCATGCACATCGGCCGCCATATGCAGCCCAACCATCAGGTCCCGCGGCAAACCCATTTGATCCGCGATTAATACAGCTATAGCACCCACCCGGGCCTGATGACCGGCTGTGTACGGATCTCTCACTTCAAGGGCGGTGCCCATGGATCGGATGGTCGCCGACAAGGTCTTTTGAAGCCTGTTTTTGCTTTCGTACAAGGCCCTTTGGGCTTTTTGGCGGGCCAATTCAGACCTCATCGAGTAAATACCAAAGGTTAGGTCCCTGGCAAGCCCAGCGAGCAGTTCCACCTCTTCTTCATCGAAGGCATCGACTTCGCTTGAGCAGATCGTCAGCGCGCCTATTGGCTTGCCCTTTCTGCCCAACGGCAGAGAGACTGCGGAAGCGATTCCCTGGTCCATGACCATTTCCCTCCAGGGAGCAGCCCGCTCATCGGTGGCTACGTCTCTTATCACGCAGGGGGATTCCGTCCGTATTGCGGTTCCCGTAGGCCCTCGTCCCAGCTTCCCGTCCGTCCAAGTTATCTTGAAAGAACGGGCAAGTCGTTTGACTGCCTGTTCATCAACCCCTCCACTGGCCACAATTCGGACGCTTTTTTCCTCATCGTTTTTAGCATAGCCAATGTATGCAAATAAATAAGTCGCTGCTTCAACAATGGTACGGCAGCATTGATTCAGCAGTTCCTGCTCGGAAGAGGCGGCTGCCAGAGTCCGATTTACTCTACTGACAACCCAGAGAGCCCTATTTTTTCTTTCGAGGTCTCTTCGGAGTTCCTTATCCTCGCTAATGTCCAGCGCAGAGATAATTCTTTTCTTTGTTTTTCCCAGCATGGCACCGGAACACAATGCAGTCCTTTTACGACCGGCCTTATCGACCATTGTGAACTCGTATTCATTGGGCACGCTTTGGGGATTTCCGGATCTCATGGCAAAATAGTCCTGCAATCGCTCGATGTCTTCGGGGGCCACAAATTGTTCCCAGGTTACTTTCCCCTCAACCTCTTCCTTTTTATACCCGGTGGTTCTTTCAAATTGATGATTGACGAGCGAAATAGTCCCGTCTTCATCTACAATCGCGTTGGCCGTGGCGCTGTGGAAAAACACTGTCCGGAACAGGTCCTCGGTCTCACTGGATTGTCGACTTGCAGACTCGGCTTCAGCCATGAAAGAATTCCGCTTCGCGTTTCCCGTGCTTTCGCCCAGTGGAATTTTCAATGTACCGGCCTTTCTTCTCATTTTGAAGTCTTATCCCGATCCCGGGACGGTGGGCCCGGGCGATCAAACAAATGCGCATACAAAAGGGGAAAAAGGCTGTTTTGTTCGTTTCCTTCCTGTTGGAAGCACTTTGCCTTTCCTGACTGAAGGAGGGATAATGGCGACCTTTGCGGTATTCGGTGTTTCGGTGCATCCCAGATACTAAACATGGCTGCTTTTATATCAAGCCATTTCCATTATATCAAGCAATTTCCATTCCAGGAAAAAGAAACATAAATCAGATCATTTTAAAAAACACGAATAGTACAGTGCCCAATCATGGCTCCACATCATGGTGTGCGCTTGCACAAACTGATGCGTAGCCGGGTGTCTTCCATACGATTCTCAGCAAACGCCTATGGACTTCTCTCTGTTTGCCAAAATCACAAACCCCCGCCCGAAGGGTGGGCACTGAGCCACCGTTAGGTGGCGAAGAAAAGGGCCATTTCCGATTAGGGCATATGTCCGGAAGGTTGAAATCCTGGTCCTCTTTTCCGTAGAAGAGAGGATATAGCCAATCTTTAGAAAGGATTTCGAGCCTATGATCCAGACATATGCCCATCAAAAAGAGTTACATGAAGCCAGGCTGGACATCAAGACTTTGGAGCGTCTTTTTGCCAACCTGATTACCAACGGCACCAACTGTTCCCCCTTCGAGTCGGACGTGATTGTAGAGAAAGCCAAGGAGGTGTTTGCCATCGGCGAGCATGAAGAAGGTCGGATCCTGCAGCCCGGACAAATGCTCTGGACAGCGATCGACCTGAACGAACCTCCCGGCAAACCGCTCGACCTGTGCCGGCTCCGGCGCATCGTTCTGACCCATATCGCGCCCCGGGAAGATGCCGAGGTGCGACGAGCCTACGGCCCGGCTGCCAAGCGCCGGCAGCAAATCCTCCGGATGACCGCGGAGGCCAAAGACCAGCAGGCCCTTTTGACCCAGGAGGATCTTGCCGAAATCCTCGACAGCGACGTACGAACCATCCGAAGGGACATCCAGGCGCTTCGCAACGAGGAGATTACGGTGCCCACTCGGGGCCAGATAAAGGATATCGGCCCGGGGGTCACCCACCGGGTGAAAGCCATCAAGCTCTTTCTCCAGGAAAGGGAACCCCTGGAGATCGCCCGTACCATCAAACATTCCTTAACCGCCGTGGAGCGCTACATCGACACCTTCTGCCGGGTGGTGTATTGCCAGAGACGGTTCCGTGACACCCTGAAAACCGCCCTGGTTGTGGGGGTTTCCGTGGCCACAGTGAACACGTACCTGGCGCTTCATGCCGATGCCTGTGAAGACCCCGCCTACCGGGAGCGAATCTCTGAGATCGAACGTCGGGGCCGCGTCTACTACAAGGCGGTGGAGTTCAAAAAAAACCTTGGGCGGAGCGAAAGGAGGCCGACATGAAATCCGGTAGAAACACGGTTGCCGGGCAGTTCGGCCCCTTACAGAAAAAGACCTTCGCCTCCGCCTTGAGCAGGTTCTTCGAGCAGCAATGCCCCCAGCTGGGAGGGGATTTGACTCGAAGGGTCCTGGTGAAAAACATCCAGCGCCTGGTCGAGGAGTTTTATCCCCCCAACACCCATCTGCGCATGGGCCAGGTCATGTGGCCCGCGGTGGACGAAAACGAAAAGACCTCGTACGGCAAAACCATGGAAAAGACCAAACTCAAACCGGTCTTTGTGGACATGATCGCCCCCGAGGACATTGATGCGCTCCTTCAGGGGGAAAAGGCCAAGACCATCCGTCAGCGGGCCGCGGTCCGGGTGTTCAAACAAGCCAAGCAGCAGGGAGGCGTCCTCACCGGGGTGGATGTGGCTTCCATGCTGCGTTTGACTCGCAACACCATCTACAAATATGTCAGGCAGTGGGAAAAGGACCATCAGGAAACGGTCCCTAGACGGGGCACCATCCATGACCTGGGCTCATCGATTACCCATAAAAAGCAGATTTGCCGCCGGGTCATTGTCCAGGGTAAATCCGTTGAGACCGTGGCCCGTGAAACCGGTCACTCGCCCCAGGCCGTCACACGCTACGTCAAGGACTACAAAAGAATCCTTGCCTGCCTCAACAGAGGCTTGTCTCCCAAGGACACCGCCTTCGTTTCAAAGGTCAGTGAACGGCTGGTTTACGAGTACATGAACCTCATCGACCAGAACCAGCTTGATATCAAAGAGCAAGAAGGAGTATATGGAGGAATCGACCTTGACGACCTCCCATTCTAAAATTACCAGGACATTCATCCCTTCAGGACATAGGCCCTTATTTATGGATGGAAAC
>CAYVUX010000416.1:0-3962 GCA_964455075.1 uncultured Desulfobacteraceae bacterium
CACGGTTTGCGAGACCTTTGAAAAACCCTCTTCGTTCATTTTTCAAAGGTCTCTCCACCGGTTCAGCCTGAGGAGGGGCCGCGAGTCGTCCAAGGCGCCAAAAGGCCATTCGGGCACAAGATGCAAAGAGGCCGCAATCCTCCTCAGGACAGCGACCTCTTTGCTGCTATATTGAATAGTTCAATTCAAGCAAATCAAGTCGGACGAAAGCCGCCCTTTCGGTTAATGATCTTCGGTCTGGCCCCTGCCTTTGAGCCCGTACATGGTACTGCTTCCCGTTGAGAAGTAGATCAGCTTCTCTTCGTTGATCAACTCGGTCGCGGCTTTCTTGATCTGCCTGGCCTTTGTGTCTGGAAAGGTCTTCTGCACGGCTTTTTGGATATCATTGAAATAGAACTTGGTTTTCTTGCTATTCTCAGCAAAATCCAAAATAGCCTTTTTTATATCTTCCATGAGGCTGCTCCTTATAGATATACAACGGATTGCCTAATCGATGCCACCGGCCGCCTTGGACACCTCCCAAGATGCATCCGTATATTTGAACTGGGTGCTGGTCCTGTACGTATCATAGGCCAGGCGGTAATCATCGATTAGATGTTCGGTGAAGGGCAGATCGCATTTCTCAAAGAATTTCTCCCATCCTATCCGCTCCGCCCAGTCCCCTATCCTCTCATACTTCTTTGCGCCGCTCTGATAAGCGTTGAGGATCTTCTTTACGTCTTCGCAGACCTCAGGGTATCTGGGAAAGCTGTTGGGAAGCCACGGAACCACGACCTTGGAAAACTTGGGCGGGCTGATCCGGTTCGAGACCTTGCCGCCGGCCAGGATCGTAACCCCGTCACCTTCCTTGTCGGAAAGGGGCACGGCCAGGCACATGGTGTAGCAATTCCCGCAGAACATGCAACGCTCATTCTTGATCTTGACGGTCTTCTTCCCCTCCTCGGTTTTGGCCGGGGAGATTGCGCCTGTGGGGCATGCCGCGATGACCAGGGGAATCTCACACAGGGAGTCGATGACTTCATGATCAATAATCGGAGGCTTTCTGTGGTAGCCCAGAAGGGCAATGTCGGAGCAGTGAACGGCACCGCACATGTTCAAACAGCAGGCCATGGAGATTCTCACCTGTGCTGGAAAATTCATGCCCTGGAACTCGTCAAAAAGTTCGTCCAAAACCGCCTTCACCATGCTCGATGCATCCGTGGCGGGCGTGTGGCAATGCAGGTATCCCTGGGTGTGCACAATATTGGTGATCCCGGCACCTGTCCCGCCGATGGGGAACTTGTAGCTGCCCGAGACGTGTTTACGGCTCTGAAGGTCCTTTTTCAACGCCTCCATCTTGTCCTGGCTGTCCACCATGAACTCGATGTTATTCCGGGTGGTGAATCGGACGTATCCGTCGCAGTGCTTGTCGGCAATTTCGCAGATTTCGCGGACGTGCTCGACGGTCATGAATCTGCACCCGCCGCACCGGATCGTAAAGACCTTGTCACCGGTTTCGGACACGTGCACCAGGACCCCCGGCTCAAGGATCTCGTGATAGTCCCATTTGCCGTAATTCTTTTGGATAATTGGAGGAAAATACTGCCAGAAATGCCTGGGGCCCAGGTCGGTCAGGCGGTTTTGCATGGGTTTGTCCGGGTTGTAAAGTCCCAATCTTTCCGTTGATAATGCCATGTTGATGACCTCCTATCTCTTGTGTCTGGATCGGTAGTCTTCGATGTCTCGCTCCCATCCTCCGGCTACGTCTTCCTCTTTCCAGAAGATGTAGGGATTGGATCTCGGTTCTTTGACCAATTGCGGCATAGGAGGAATCTCCAAGACCTCCAGGAGCTTCTGGACGCCTTGGCGCTGGATCAACTCGCCCAGGCGCTCGCGGTTCTTGCCTTCTTCCGGCCACCATTCCCAGATCTTTTCCACGATCTCTTTGATGTTGTCGTAAGGCGGCTCGCACTTCACAAAGGGAATGGTCAGCATGGACATCTGGGCGCCTTCCAGGATAGGCGCTTTTGCACCGAAGAGGATGCTGCAGCCGGTATCCTTGCCCGGCCTGAGGGCCTTGGGCATCACGTTGATGCAGTGCATGCAGCGGGTGCACTCCTTGTCGTCGATCATCAACTTGTCGCCTTCCATCCACATGCAGTTGGTCGGGCAAAGGTCAATGACTTCCTTTTGGATATCAAATTTGCCCCAGTCTTTCCCTGCGTGCGCATTCCCGTTGGGGGCGATCTCCCCGGCCATGTAGGCCTTGACCGCTTCCTGGTCGATACGGATATTGTCTCTCCAGGTCCCGATGAACGACATGTCGGCCCGGGCGATGGAGGCCACGCAGCAGTTGGGGCAGCCGTCAAACTTGAACTTGAATTTGTACGGGAAAGCCGGCCTGTGCAGCTCGTCCTGGTAATAATGAGTCAATTCGTAGCACATATCCTGGGTATCAATGCAAGACCATTCACATCGGGCTTTTCCAACACAGCAGGAAGGCGTTCTCAGGTTGGATCCTGATCCTCCCAGGTCCTGCTGAAGCACATGGCCCAGCTCGTAGAAAATCGGCTCCAACTGTTCTGTGAAGGTACCCAGAAATATGATATCACCGGTGGAGCCGTGCATGTTCATCAACCCGCTCCCGCGATACTCCCACAGGTCGCAGATACTTCTTAAATAGTCGGTGTTATAGAATTTGCTGTTGGGCTGATTGACTCGCATGGTATGGAAATGGGCAATGGAAGGGTACTTTTCGGGCATATCCGAATACCTTCCGATGACGCCTCCGCCGTAGCCGAAAACACCCACGATGCCACCGTGCTTCCAGTGCGTTTCTCCGTCGTCGAAAGAAATCTGGGCCTGACCCAGGAGGTCTTCCACCACGTCCCGTTCAATCATCATCCTATCTTTCGGCAGCTTCCTCCTGCGCAACGCCTCCCGTTTTGCATCCGCCACGTAGCTGGGCCACGGGCCTTTCTCCAGCTCATCCATGTCGGGAATATCATGTTTGCACTTGAAGTTTTTAAGCTCCTCTTCGGTGTAATTGTTCAGTTCTTCATCGGAATAGATGCGCAACTCGCTGTATTTTAGTTCTTTTTGCTCTTCTCTTGGTTCAAACGCCATTATAAATGCCTCCTTTTGCTTCGGAATAAAAATATGTCAAGGAGAATATCCCGGATAAAATTTCTCGCGTTCGCTCACCTCCTCCCTCAAAAAATGGCGCCCTCCGGCTCGTGGGCGGGAATGCGCAGGCACTCCCGCAGCCGGTTCTTATTATTCTAAGGCGGTTAAGTCTCCAGGAACACTTGAAATAGTTTATTTTTCAATCAGTTAAAGTATATTATATAATCGAAATTCCTAAAAATTGTCAATAGAAAAATCCAGAATTTTTTCTGTTGACAACCGCATTCGGGCATGGTCCATATTTCTGTTGGCCGAGAGGAGTGCGCCCCTCTCGGATCCGGCGAAAAAGTATGCATACCCATTCACACAGAATCATTATTTCGGCCCTTCGCGGAGGTTCGGGAAAAACCATTTTCTCGCTGGGCCTCATCGCCCTTTGGAGGGAGCGGGGTCGGCAAACCGCCGCGTTCAAGAAAGGCCCCGACTTCATTGACGCCGGATGGCTGTCCTTTGCTTCCGGTCGTGACTGCCGCAATCTGGATCCGTTCCTGATGGAGCCGGAGCAAATCCTGAATTCCTATAAACTTCATTCCGAAGGCGCCGACCTCTCGGTGATTGAAGGGAATCGGGGTCTCTACGACGGGCTGGACCTGGAGGGCCGGTGCAGCACCGCCGAACTGGGAAAGCTCCTCAAGGCCCCGGTCATCCTGGTGGTGGATGTGACCATGGCCACCCGGACCGTAGCCGCGGTGGTGAAGGGTTGTCAGGTCTTCGACCCCGATCTGCTGCTCGAGGGGGTCATCCTGAACCGGGTCGCGGGATCAAGACAGGAAAACCTGGTGAGAAAGGCCATCGAG
>CAYVUX010000417.1:0-3949 GCA_964455075.1 uncultured Desulfobacteraceae bacterium
AGGCCCTCGGCCCGCTCCAGGGCCTGCCGGAGGGCCTCCACGCGCTCGCTCTTGCAGTTGTCCAATTCCCCGATCTTGATAAACGGGTCCGCACCGGCGTGACGGACGTGGCCGGGCCCGACCATGAAGGTGTAAAGCCCGCACAAACCACCCAGCACATGCTCTTCTCCCAAGACCCGGGCAAGGCGGCCGGGCGCCTCAACGCCGTTCTGAAGCGGCACCACAGCGGTTTTGGGGCCGACCATCGGCCGCACGGCCCGGGCCGCCTCCTCGACCTGCCAGGCCTTGACGCAGACGAGCACGGCATCCACAACCCCGGCTTCATCAGGCTCGTCCGTCGCATGAACCGGGTTCAGGGAGAAATCCCCGCTGATGCTTTCCACCCGCAGGCCGTTTTCACGGAGTGCCCTGAGGTTCTCCCCCCTGGCGATAAAGACCACATCTTCCCCGGCCTGCGCCAGCCGCCCGCCGAAATATCCTCCTACCGCTCCGGTGCCAAACACCGCAATTCGCATAACGCCTCCTGTTGAATATGCGCGTGTAAAAGACGTCAAGACCGGGGTTTGTGTCTTCACCGGTCTCTGTGCCTTAAATATCTTAGCAGAATTTAAAGTGAAACGAAAATGCGGTATAGGGGACGTAGTTGGCATATTGACATTCTCCGGGCACGGCCACAGATCCTTGAATTCTGCACCCACCGATCCGGCTGAATGTCCTCCCTGTTCTACGGGCCTGGCAATTGTGTCGGGCCGACCCAAAACGGCAGTATGCAGCTGGTTGCTCCTCCCTTCGTTCCTTCCGCTATCCACCGAGGAATGACTGCAAACCGCCTTTTATTCCGGGCCCGAAGCAATCCATTATTAATGCTGCACGATAGCTTCCACCTAAACAACCCCATGCTGCCTTACCGCCTCTACCCGGATGCAGTGTTCTTCAGGCGGAATATCTGGATAAGAATGTCAATATGCCAACAACGTCCCCTTTATTTATGCCTCTTTTCTCACATGACTTCTTTTCACGCACATGCACATGCAGCCTCTTGCCAGGCCCTTTTTCAAATGCCTATACGGATACAGACGATAAAGGGCAGCTTTACTTTCAGCCGGAGCCCAGGGATGGGCTTCTAGTTCACTTGGGTTTTGGAGGCGGGCTTTAGTGGGGAACAGTGTTTTGCTTATCTGGTCGGTGATTCGTCCCGATTTCTACCTTGAACTCCGACCCGACAAAGCACCTAAGAATTTTTCGACACATGAAATGAAACTCAAAGTTGAGCAGTATCAGTCAAATACTGGTACTGGCAAATCGACTCAGCAATGTAAGGTGAAGGTTACGCTTAACATGCAAAAATGTGTTGCTTTTCTTTCAACTCTCTGATATCCGACTTCTTGATGTCTTGAGCCCATCTTGATGTCCAGAGCAGATTCCGCACCATATGGCAAGCTTGAACAGCATGATGGAATGACATAATGAGAAATTCCAAATTGCCGGGAAACCTGGAAGAAATGATAGGAGCAGCCGTCTCTCACTATTGGGACACAAGGCTTTCACAGCAGCAAAAACAACAGAAGAGCGGAAAGGTTGATTATGGACTCCGAGGGGCTGTAACCAGCGGAGCCCAAATGGATGGTTTCCTGGAGCTTTTCACACGACTGATTACATCCACTGGACTGGACGTCAATTCTGTGTACACAAAGAGAGCGCTTGAACTGCCGGGTTATTTCCGGCCGACAAAGGAATGGGATCTTCTTGTCGTGAAGGACGGAAGACTTGTAGCTGCGATTGAAGCCAAGTCGCAGGTAAGACCTTCTTTTGGGAATAATTTCAACAATCGAACAGAAGAAGCAATGGGAAGTGCCCTTGATCTATGGACAGCTTACAGAGAAGGTGCATTCCATACAAGCCCCCAACCGTTGTAGAAGATACTGTTCTTGATCCGTTCTGCGGATCAGGGACCAGCCTTGTTGCGGCCCTGAAATCTCAGCGAAACAGCATTGGATTTGAAATTGATCCTGAATACTGCCGCACGGCCGCGCGTTATCTTAAGGCTGAAAGTCAGGATTTGTTCAGCAGGGCGGAATTGAAATTTGAGAACCTCATTCGAATGGAAAAAGGAATTTGCGTGAGGGAAGACGAGGGACTTTACCAAGTTCGGCCAGCAAAGAAGAAGCTTGAAGAAATAGAGCAACCAGGCCCGGCGGCGGACGCCAATCAGGCTGCGCTCGACTGCGGCTGAACCCTGGAGCCCCGAGATGCCTCTTTAAGTTTCTAAAGCGACGGCAGGAGGATGATCAACATCTTCGAGGCGTGCTTTTGACGGAATTGGCCTTCAGATCTGCTCCGGTATTGTGCCTTTTGCATGTCCCCATAACCCTGATAACGAACTTTTGAAAGCACAGAAACCCTATGAACACCCTGCCGTGGCCGCAAAGTTGAAAACGATCACGGCTCTGGTCTCGCTGCCCCCGCTCGTTTGAAAGTAGATGACCATGAACGACATTTTTTCTCCCGATATGATCGAGGCCTGGTTCGAGGCGGCTCGCCAGTGGGCTCTGGGAAATATCCTGACGCCCAACGCCCTTTTGCAGGCTGTGGTGATCCCGGCGGCCCTCGTCGTGGGAGCTCTTGTAGGGCGCCCGTTGCGGCGGTATGTGGAAAACCTGCTCGAAGGACGCCTCGATCCGGAGAGCCGCCTGGAAAAATTCGTCCGAACCGGAATGCGTCTTCTCAAGGTCTTTTGCGCCATTGTGCTTCTCTGGCTGGCGTCGCTGGTGCTGAGCAGGACGCATCAGGAAACCTTTCTCGTGGCACCGGTGCAGACATTGCTCGTGGCGTGGGTGGCGATCAAGCTCGCCACATCGCTCCTCGTTGCCCGCGCATGGTCGAGATTCGTGGCCGTGACGGCCTGGACACTAGCGGCGCTTCACATTGTGGGGGTCCTTGCTCCCGCGCTTTCCTTCCTCGACGGGCTGGGATTCACCATAGGCAAGGCCAACCTGACCGTGCTCGCCCTGATCAAGGCCGCCATCGTGCTCCTGATCCTTCTCCGCCTGGGGAGCTGGTTCGGGAACACCATCGAAAACCGCCTTCGGGAGGTTTCGGGGCTCACGCCCTCCACCAGCGTGCTCTTGAGCAAGATTGTCAAGATTGCGCTATTCGCCGTGGTCGTCCTGGTGGCCCTCAACAGTGTGGGGATCGATTTCACGGCGCTCGCGGTCTTCAGCGGGGCCGTGGGTGTAGGCGTGGGCTTCGGCCTCCAGAAGGTGGTGGGGAACTTCGTAAGCGGCATGATCCTGCTCCTGGACAAGTCCATCAAGCCGGGAGACGTGATCCAGGTCGGGGACGTGTACGGGTGGATTACGAACCTTCGAGGGCGCTATGTCTCCGTGGTGACGCGGGACGGCAAGGAGTTCCTGATCCCCAACGAAGACCTCATTACGCAGCAGGTGATCAACTGGTCTTTCTCCGATCGCAAGATTCGATTCAACGTGCCCATCGGGATCTCATACAAGTCAGACCCGCGTGAGGCCATGGAGCTGGTGGTGGAAGCGGCCCGCGGTGTGGATCGGGTCCTTGAGGATCCCGCGCCGGTCTGCCGGCTGACCGGGTTCGGCGACAATTCGGTGGATCTGGAGCTCCGGTTCTGGATTGAAGACCCACAGAACGGAACCATGAATGTTCGAAGCCGGATCCTTCTGGGCGTTTGGGATCGTTTTATGGAAGCCGGCATCGAGATCCCGTTTCCACAGCGGGATGTGCATCTGGACGTTCAAGATCAGGAAGCGTTGGCGGAGGCTGCCGGAGGAGAGATCAAGAAGTCCTGAGACTGCCGACGCCGGCATGCGATTTCTCGGAGCATTCCCCTTCTCATTCCGGCAGTGTCTCAATTCGTCATCCCGGCCAAGCCCCCTTATGGGGCGCGAGCCGGGATCCAGAAGTCCACGACGTGATG
>CAYVUX010000418.1:0-3925 GCA_964455075.1 uncultured Desulfobacteraceae bacterium
AACATTTTTCAAAGGTCTCGGAGCTGCTTCCTTGTCACACGGTCTCTGACCTCGAGTTCCGCTGGACCGGCTTCCTTATCTCCGTGCAAAACCGGTCCTCAAAAAGCCTGACGACCGCCGCGCCTCGCCATCGCGTACAAGGTTCGTCTCTGTGTACTCAACCCGCAGCAGGCCGGAGCGGCCGCCCCTCTCCTCTATTCCGGGACCCGTCTGTGCCTGCGCACTATTCCGGGATGCGCAGCGTTATGTACAAGGTAGAGTCTTTCCGCTTTACCAGAAAGAGGATGGTATCCCCGGATTTATACGAGCCCATCATTTTCTGGAAGTGTTCGAGGTCCTTCGGCGCAACCTGGTCCACTTCAAGGATGATATCGCCGGGCCTCAGCCCGGCTTCCGCAGCAGGACTGCCCCTCATAATATTCGCAACCACCAGCCCGGTGGCTTGGGAAAGACCAAGCCGGCTTGCCAGTTCAGGCGTCAGTTCTTCGACCATCATGCCGAGCTCGGGCCGGGCATCCTCCAACTCCCGGGATGGCTGCTCCTCCTCCAGTTTCCCGAGGCTCACATCAAAGCTCTTCCTCTCGCCTTTGCGGATCACCTCGACGACCACGTCCTTGCCCACAGGGGTTGACCCCACAATGTATGGAAGTTCGTGCATCTCTTGGATTTCCTTGCCATCGAAGGAAACAATCACGTCGCCTCTCTTGATGCCGGCCTTGTCCGCCGGTCCACCCTCAGTCACGTCGGCCACCAGGGCTCCTTTTCGGCTTTCAAGATTGAGCTTTTCTTTAAGTTCCGGGCTGATATCCTGGATCATCACACCCAGCCAGCCCCTGACCACCTTGCCCTCCTTCAACTGCGGAAGGAGATCCTTGGCCATATTCACCGGGATCGCGAAGCCGATGCCGATGCTCCCACCGGTCCGCGAGAAAATCGCGGTGTTGATGCCGACGACCTCCCCGTGGGTGTTGAGGAGAGGCCCGCCGCTGTTGCCCGGGTTGATCGAGGCGTCCGTCTGGATGAAATTGTCGTAGGAGCCTTGCCCGATACGCCGGTATTTGGCACTCACGATTCCGGCCGTCACGGTTTGCTCCAGGCCAAACGGATTCCCGATCGCGATCACCCAGTCACCTACCTCCAGCGCTTCGGAATCTCCGAGCGGCAGCGGCTTCAAAGGATGGTCCGTCCGGATTCGGATAAGGGCAAGATCCGTCCTCGAATCGCGACCCACGATCTCCGCCTCGAATTCCTTTTCATCGGAAAGCCGCACCTTGATTTCATCGGTCTTTTCCACAACGTGATTGTTGGTGAGAATATAGCCTTCCTCATCGATAACAAATCCCGAACCCAGAGACCTCTGTCTATGTTCGCGCGGGATCTGGTCACCGAAGAACCGCTCGAAAAAATCCTGGAAGGGATCGTCGCTTCCGAAAGGACTTCCAAAAGGCAAAGGCCCGATGCCCCGGTTTTTGACAACCTTCACCGTGCTGATGTTGACCACGGAAGGACCGGCTTCTTTCGCCAAGGCCGAAAACGACTTCGGAGCTCCCCTGCCCGGCTGAGCCTCAGAGACCGCAGCAAGAGGAGTGCAAAACATTCCCATCACGATGAGCCCACTTACGAGAAAGCGGGCTATTTTCCGGAACTCATTCAATCTATAGGATCGGCGCATTGTATTCATTGTCTATTACACCCTCCCCTTCAATAACGTTCTATTTCGCGGCATTGACGAAACGCCATCGCAAATCCGTCAAGACGCTTTCGAGGAATTTCGCCTCCTCCTCGGTCAAATTGCCCTTGGTTTTCTCTTTCAGCATGGCGATGGTATCGATGGCGTGTTTGGCCAAGGGAAGGTCCTTTTTCTTTTCTCCGGTTTGCGGATCCGCAACTTCACCAAAATGAAACAGCGCCGAGGAACTCAGGCTGAAGATGAGGGAGGTAAAATTGACTTCGGGCAAGGGCTGCGTGTGCTCCTGCTTTTCCTGCGCCCTTCCCTTTGCTTTTCCCTTCTCCTCCTCACGTGGGGGGGGCGCCTTTTCTCCCTTTTCCCTCAAATCCCCCTTTTCGTCAAAGGAGCGCCTGTCTTTGATTACAAAACCTTTTTCTTCTTCGGCCATCATCTTGTCTCCTTATCTCAATCGAGCCCGTTGTGCCCACATCGACCGGAAATTCAAGAAAGCAAGGTGTTCTAGCACGGTAGCATCCCGCTATTTCGGATGTCAAAGTTCAATGATTCTCGCCGAAAACACGGAATCCAGATCCCGCACCGCTTTGAGAGCTTCCTCGGGCACAACGACGCTCGTGGCCAAAAATACAATGTTGTGCGTCCTATCCTCCACTTCCCCCACCTGCATGCGACGAATATTGACGCCGTATTCTCCCAGGGTACTGCCGATCATTCCAATGACTCCGGGCTTGTCCTGGCTGTGAATGAAAAGGCAGTGGCCTTCCGGGACGGCCTCCAGATTGAAGTTGTTGATGCGAAGTATGCGCGGCAGGCTCTTTTCGAACACGGTTCCTGCAACGAGGTTTTCTTCTTCCAGGGTCTTCACTCTGAGCTGTACCAAATTTGCCAAATCCTCGGAAGTCTTGCTCTTGGATTCCACGACCTTGATGCCGCGGTCTGAGGCAATATAGGGGGCATTTACGAAATTGACATCGTCTTTCATGATCGGGGTTAATAGACCCTTGAGCATTGCCGTTGTGAGCGGTGCCACGTCATACTCGCTGATCTTCCCCGAGTACTCGATTTCCGCCTCCACGACAGCGCTTTCGGAAAGCTGGGCCTGGAGAGAGCCCATCCTTTCCAGAAGGATCGCATACGGCCTCAGCACAGACATCAATTCGCTGCTGATGCTCGGAACGTTGACCGCGTTCTTGACCGAGCCGTGAAGGAGGTACCCTACGATCTGCTCGGCGACTTCCTTCGCTACATTGTCCTGTGCTTCATCGGTGGAGGCACCCAAATGAGGCGTGCAAATGAAATTGGGCAAATCCATCAGCCTGTTTCTTCCGGGGGGCTCGGTTTCGAACACATCAAAGGCCGCCCCTCCCAAGTGTCCGGAAGCCAAGGCCTCATACAAATCGTCCTCATTGACGATCCCCCCCCTGGCACAATTGATCAGCATGGCTCCCCGCTTCATTTTCGCCAGGGCGTCCTTGTTGATCATATTTGCCGTCTCCTTCGTCTTCGGGGTGTGGATCGTGATGTAGTCCGCCTCCCGGAGCAGCTCGTCGAAGGACACAGGCTCCAAATCCAGCTTTTCGAGTCTCTCGGGTTTGATGTACGGGTCGTAAACCACGACTTTCATCTTCAGGCCCTTGGCCCTGTCCGCGACAATGCGTCCAATTTGTCCTGCCCCTATCAGGCCGAGCGTCTTGTTGAAAAGTTCCCTCCCCTTCAGCTTCTTCTTTTCCCATTTGCCCTCCTTCAGAGAGCTCGTAGCCTGCGGAATATTCCTGGAAACCGCCAGGATCATAGCAATCGTGTGTTCGGCCGTGGTGATGGTATTGCCCAGCGGGGTGTTCATCACCACAACCCCCCTCATGCTGGCGGCCGGGATATCCACGTTGTCGAGTCCTATGCCTGCCCGCCCGATCACCTTGAGATTTTCCGCGGCCTCGAGGATATCCGCGGTAACCTTGGTTGCGCTCCGAATGGCGAGTCCATGGTATTGCCCGATGATTCCCTTCAGCTCTTCCGGGGTTAGACCGGTCTGAACGTCCACATCGATTTCCGGGGTTTCTTGAAATATCTTGATCCCCACCTCCGACATCTGATCGCTTACAAGAACTTTCATGCTGTCTGCTCCTTGGGATGGTTTAACCTTCGTTTGGGCTGTATCGGCCTATTTTCAAGGACTCCCGGTTCGAGACCTTTGCAAAACGCCCCCTTTTGGCCAATCTCTGCGTCAGGCTCAAATTT
>CAYVUX010000419.1:0-3906 GCA_964455075.1 uncultured Desulfobacteraceae bacterium
GCGTCGGCTTGGGGGTGTGCCTGCTGTGGGGTGGGTCGCGTGCCGCCGGAGAAGGGGCCGATGTTGCCCGGGTCGCGGATTTCATTCACTGGCTGGGCCATGATGCCGTTCGCATTGATGCGGGCGATGGCGTGATCTACATCGATCCATGGCAGGTGGGCGATAAACCGAGGAAGGCCGATCTCATCCTGATTACCCACGATCACCGCGATCACTGCTCCCCCGAGGATGTGGAGGCGGTGTTCCATGAAGGAACGGAGATCGTGACCGTGGCCGCGGCCGCAGAAAAACTTCCAGGCAAGAAGGTTCATACTGTGGCGCCGGGGGACGCGATCACGGTGAAAGGCGTATCCGTGGAGGCCGTAGCGGCATACAACGTCAACAAGTTCCGCAGCCCGGGTGTTCCTTATCACCCGAAGGAAGCAGGGCACGTGGGGTTCGTGGTCACTGTGGACGGGGTGTGCATCTATCACGCGGGCGACACGGACCGAATTCCGGAGATGGAAGACATTCAGGCGGACATCGCGTTGGTACCGGTGAGCGGCAAATATGTAATGACCGTGGATGAGGCCCTGGAGGCGGTGGAGGTCATCATCGGGCCGCAGCTTGCCATTCCCATGCACGTGGGCCGCGGCATCGGCTCCATGAAAGACGCGCAGCGCTTCCAGGAGCTTTCGCCCGTGCCTGCGCGGGTACTGCCCATGGAATAGCTCGGGGTCAAACCTTAACGGGTGATTTTGCGGTCAAGAGGTAAGGTTGGGTCTTCCCGGATTGTCAGGTCATCGAAGTAGGCCTTGGTGTCCGCCTTGGTCCATAGGCCTGCATAACCTTCCAGCGGTTTTTCCGCATCAAATTGGAGGACGGTTTCGCCATCCAGGAAACCGGTTGCTTTGTTGTCCTTGATACGAACGCCGAGCAGGTAACTATTTCCAGGACGGATGGGCTTTTCCACGACCAGATGCGTCCGGCGTCTGCCGTTCACAAACTCGAAAAGGGAGACGTTGTTTTCCAGGGCGTCCACACTCAGGACGAAGAAATTGCTCACATTTTTGAGACCGAACACCACGCCCGCCATGTTGTCCAGGCAACCCGCCACCGGCGTCACCGTCACCTGGATGGCGGCGTCTTTTGCGAAGCTCTCCTTGAGTATGGCAAGAGGGAAATAGTGGTACGCCTTGATATTGTCCAGGAATTGCTGGTACCGGGATCCCACCATCTTGCCCATGATGTTTTTGAGGGAGCATGAAAAGCCTTCTCCCGACTTGGAGCCGTCTTGTAGTACCCTGACACGGCCGTCCTCCTCGACGCGGGCCCAATCCCCCGTAGGCGTGTAAAAGTCGGGCAGAGGATTGCGGGACTGTTGCAGGAAGTTGTAATCGCCCGAGAAAAATGCCTCTATCATACCGTCGACCATGTCCTGGCTCGGTATGCCCAGGTCCAAAAGCCTGCTTGAGGCCAGGAGCCTCCCCAGCTGGTCCAGCGTCTCTTCCATGGAGGGAGAGTCATAGCCCTTCATGGTGGCGTCCAGGACATCCCCGGATATTTGCAGCAGGAACCCCAGCCGCTGGAGCACCTCGGATAGAAAATGGATGCGAAGGGAGCGGCCGTGGTAAGAACCGGCTCCTCCACCGAACTGCAGGGAGATATAGTTGTTCTCCGGGTTGTCCGTCCATAGGGCATCGATCGTGGCGTAGTGATACCCGAACTTGATGCTGAGATTCATGTACTCACTGGAAAGAATGGCGTAACTGGCCATCTGGGGCGGGGGCCCGGAGGTCATGAGGGCCATAAGGTTTTTGCTGCTCACGCCCACGGTCCCGAACCAGTTGACCCCCGGGTGGGAAAGACCCCGCCAGAGGGCCTTCATGGGAAGGGATGCGACGGCCTCCGGCGTGATCTCGTCACAGGTGGTCAGGTCGCCTTTCAGGCCGCCGCCCAGATCGATGAAGTAGATGGCCAGGGGGATATTTGACTTCATCTTCAAGGATTTGATGCCGTCCGATGCCTGGCTGCTCAGGCCGAACATCTCCTTGACGATCTTCTCGTGGCTGAAGCGTATGATATCGTGAAAAGTCCTGCAGTTTTCCGGCGTGAACGTGGCCGCCTCCGGATCGGTGAGGTTCAGGGGAGAGATTCTGGACATGACGGCATTCATCCGCTGGTGGACAGGGCTCTCCAGGACCTTGTCCCCGGGAAGGGAAGCGGTTCCTTCCAGCTCGCTCGCCTTGCCTTCATAGACAGTCGAGGTATCGGCCACCAGGGTGATGACGGCGCCTTGCTCCAGGGTGGTGGTCGCATCTCCGGCGCCTACGATCATGGGCATGCCGAATTCCCTTGCAACGGATGCCAGGTGGCTTGCCACGCTCCCCAGGTCCGTGATGATCCCCTTGATAGAGCCCGCAAGCTTTGCGTAATCGGGAGAGGCCGTCTTTGCCACGAGGATGCCGTCTTCCAGGTCAGCCCCGGCCTTGAGTTCCGCCGCCTGGATCACCCGGCCGGAAACCGTTCCCCTGGATGCGCTCTTGCCCTTGCTCAGAAGTACCGGATGACCCGGATAGTCCTTTTCCTGCGGCTCGTCTTGCCGCCTAGACTGGGAAAGCCCCAGGGGCCGCGACTGCAGGATGAAAAGCTTACCCGATTGATCCACGCACCACTCCACGTCCTGCGGGGAGCCGAAACGCTCTTCCAGCTTCAAGCTGTATTCGGCAATGGTCCGGACAAGCCCATCCTCTATAGCTGGGACCGCCCTGTCTGCCTCCGGCGTTTCCTCCAAAAGGGTCCCTCCGTCTTTTAGAAGCACCAGCCGGTGTGTTTTGGGGTTGATCTCCTTTCCGGTAATGCGCAATGTCTCTCTGTCCACAAGAAACGTGTCCGGCGACGACTCGCCGCTTACCAGGTGCTCGCCCTGTCCCCAGACGGCGCTCACCAGCATTTCGGATGATCCGGACCGGGAGGGATCCCTGGAATAGGCCACACCGCTCGACCGCGCATCGATCATGGCGATGGCGAACACGCACATGGGCGTGTCTCGATCATCCAGGCCGCAGCGCATCCTGTAGCGAATCGCCCGGGGAGAGTACTTGCTGGCCAGGACCGTCTTGTAGGCTTCCAGCAGGCCCTCCCTGCCCACCACGTTCAACACCGTGGTGTACTGCCCGGCAAAGGAGGCCTCCGTGTCCTCACCGACCGCCGTGCTTCGCACGGCAAGGGAAACGCCTTTTCGGGTTTTGGCCTCCAGGTCCTCGTATGCACGGGATATGGCTTCCGCCACCGCAGCAGGAACCGGGGACTCCAGGATCATTTTTTGAACGGCCCCGGCGCGGGATTCCAGCTCCGAGGGATCCCCGGAGGACGCTATGGCCAGCATGGCGTCTATGGCATCGTAGAGCTTGTTTTGTTCTATGAAAGACCAAAAGGCATGGGCCGTGATCACGAACCCCGGAGGAGTGGGAAGGTCCAGCTCGTTCCCGGCAACGGCCAGATTGGTGGCCTTTGATCCGGCAATATCCACCATGTGGGCTTTAAGGTCCTCCAGGGGCAGGGCCAGTTCTTTTCCAGGCCGGGGGCGGGGGAGCTCGAAAAGCGGGACCATTTGTTCGTGAAGATCCTTGGAGATCCGGATAAGCTCCTCGTATTTGCCGCCGGAGAGATGATCGAGGGCTTCGGCAAGTTTTGAGATCGCTTCGTAGAGGCGATGGTAATCCTCTTTTGCGCCCGGCAGGGTGAAAGGCTCGTTGCCTTGCTGCATTCTCTCCAAATCCGAAATGATCTGGAGCGCTTCGTGGTTATGGATCAGAAATTCGCGGTACCATCGGTACTTTTCCGCCAGCTCCCCTTCCAGATTGACGAGGAGTTGGCATGTGTTCTCTTTTGAAAAAAGGTCTGTGATTTGCATGGGCCGGTTCC
>CAYVUX010000420.1:0-348 GCA_964455075.1 uncultured Desulfobacteraceae bacterium
GGAAAGACCAGTAGAGGAACGGATTGCGGATCCCGCCCTGGAAATCGTCCTCGGTTTTACCGATGAGCAAGCCGCTGAAGAGGCCAAGCGCTGCCTCCAGTGCGGTCTCATATGTTATCGCAGGATTCAGGGGAATCTTCAGTAGCCTCCGGTGAGACAATCCGGGTGATGCGCGGGGAATAGCTTCCCTTTCCTTCCGCGGATCGGCTCATTTTCCGCAACATGACGAAGGTCAAGGCCATTGCTCCCCCTCCCAAAAGCACGGAGGCCAGCACGGCATCCATTCCAAGCGCCCCGGACCATGCGTCTCCTGCATAGGCGCCTATCAAAAAAGCGACAATCGGGATG
>CAYVUX010000420.1:358-2218 GCA_964455075.1 uncultured Desulfobacteraceae bacterium
ATGAAGTAAACGAGTAGAGACAGCTTCAGGAGAGAACCGGTGGGAATGCTGATCTCCACCCGGTCCCCGGACCGGGCTGAAAGCTCATTTTCCACTTCCACAAGCATTTCCCTTTCCGACAACGATTGGCACGCCCCGCGACTTTTGCATCCCTCGCAGGCCGAACTCCTCTGGATTCGGACCAGCGCTTTTCGGGGACGCACGCTTTCAATGACACCCTGCTCGGTAACCATGGCATCTCCTCTCCCGGCCTTGCAGCCGGGGAAAATTCCGGCGGCGGAACCCTTTTTCCCCGGCGGTGCGTGAACCTGCTCTTTTCCACAGGCATCGGAGTCGATGTCCGGCCGCTCGGCCGGGAGCGCGCTCCTATAGGATCATACCATATTCATTCGCGCCGGAGGAAACAGGACGTCCCCTCGCCGCCTCATGTATCGGGTTCGTTCCGGGGCGCGGAAGATCGGGACGACCCTTCCAGAATTCCTGAAAGAAAATGCGCTGCCTGGTCGGCTCCATTCGGCTCCGTTCTTTCTACCCGGGGCTTGGCAAGAATCTCACCGAGACGGGAGAACCAGTCGCCTGTACGAAATTCCTCCGGGTCGAAAGCGAGGCACTCCATGTGGGTCTCGATGTACTCCGCCAGGACGGGGGATTCCGGGAAAGCTATGCGCGTCACATAGCCGTAAGGTACCCCGGCATGGTAGGCCTCGGCAAGTGTACTGTAACCGACCTTTCCGATGACCGCATCGCACGCATGCACGATGTCGGGATGAAAAAAGGGGGAATCGTGCGGAAGGAGGACAAGGTTTTCACGCACTTCATGAGAGAGAGATCCGCCGGGCACGACAAAGTGAACCCGGTCGAGCGCCGACAAAGAATCCAGGAACCGGTACTCCTCCCGGATGCCGCCCATGGTGATCAAAACGGCCGTTGCATTGCGTGGAATGCCGAGGGCGTCTCGGACGACTGCGGGGGGCGTCCTTTTGGGCCGGGCCATCGGAAAAACGGTGAGATCCGGGGTTCGAGGGAGGCATACGGGTTCGGTCTGAATATGGTAATCGGAGCCGGAAAAGACGAGTTTCAAATATTCAGAGTGAGAGAGAAATCTCTGATCCCGGCTCCCGTATTGGGAATAAATCCAATCCCAGGTGAAATTTTCGATCAACAGGGAAGGAATCCCCGCCTTTCCCGCCGCCTCCAGGCCGACAGGTGAAATGTCGCAGACGACCATTTCGCAACCCAGGGATTCCAGGAGCCGTGCCGCCTCATCGATGCGATCGAGATCAAGAGGGAGGAAATCCTCCAGTCGCCGCAGGGTCGCCTCCAGGTCTTCGCAGAGCGCATCTGCCTGGACCAGTCCGATATCCGTCATCATCCGGTGGTAACCCACCGGCACGCCCCTGAGGGAATGCTCGAAGAACCACCGGGGAACGGTGGTGAAGACTTCAAATCGGATACCGGGGCGAAGCCGATGAAGCGCCGACATAACGCTTGCGGCCCTTGCCGCATGACCGAATCCGTGCGCTGAGACAAAGAACGCCACGCGGCGCCGAATCATCTCATTGCGTTCCGGGGACAGGCCCTTTTCAGGCAATTTTGGTTCCTCCTTCTCACAGCAAGCCGGGAACAGGTTGAGGCCGCTTCCCGGCCCCGGTATGCGCGGCCGTTCAGGGATCCGGGCTGCGAAACGCATTGGCCCTTGACGACGCCGCAGCCAAGCCCAATAATAATTGCCACGCTCAAGACATGCTGAGACCTTTGAAAGAATACCCTATTTTCTTCGCACCCTAAAAGGGTGCTCAGGCCCCACCCTTTGGGCGGGTCCCCGGTTTGCCCAATCCCCCGTCTTCGTCGGGGCAGGTC
>CAYVUX010000420.1:2228-3901 GCA_964455075.1 uncultured Desulfobacteraceae bacterium
TAAATGAGAGACCTTTGCAAAACCCCCTATTTTGTCCAATCTCGGCGTTGGGCTCGGATCTTAATCCTCGAAATACTACAATGTATTCCTGCGGTTAATCTCCTCCCCCGCCTTGACCTTGAGACAAAATCCGGCATTTTTCAAAGGTCTCATGCCCGGAGGACAAGCTTGGAGCTCGACCATTCATTCGAAATTCTTGGGATCGAAAGAAATTCAACCCGGGAAACCGCATATCAAGCCTACATGGACCTTGTCAACGTCTGGCATCCCGACCGATTCCAACACAATCCCCGTCTTCGTCACAAGGCGGAAAACAAGCTCAAGGAAATCAACAGGGCCTATGAAACCGTGAAGAGGCACCTCGGCGAACGAAACGGGGAAGCCGCGGAACACGTCCAGCCGTCCGGGGGAAAACGGGCGCCCATGGGGGGACCTGCCCACACCGCCGGCCGAGCCGAGGCCCTGGCCGAAGCCGGCACCGAGTTCTTCCTTCATCTCGTCTCTCACCTCTACAACGGCCTCCGACGGGTCATGGACGCCCAGGATCCGCAGTCCCGCGCTCCTCGAAACGACGAAAGCCGCACCGGTGATAAGGTCTCCGAAGACGAGGCACAGGACTGACGGAAATCATCTCGGCCTCGAAGCCATCTCCAAATGTTTTTCAGACACTGGTGATTTTCCGGTCCAGAGAGGCACGCCGCTCTGTCGGGTTTTTCCGGGCTCAGCGGGATTCATCGCCGGATCGCGTTTTTGCGCTCCCTGGCTCTTCGGCCTCCCCGGTCAGGGCCTCCAGGCGTTTCTGTGCCCAGGCTCTCGAGGGTTCCATCAAGCGATCCCGCCGGTAGTCATCCAACAGGTGCATGGAGGAAACAGGCGGGGCCGAGGGAATCGTGAGCCTTGTATCCTGAGTGGGCGTTCCCTCCAGGCCGAGCCCGGCCGCCAGCCGGTTGCCGTGGCAATTGTCACAGGACCTCCCGGCGGCCCCGATCGTATGTGGCACGTATGGAGAAAAGGCCCATCCCCTTCCGCTCTTGTCTCCCCGTTGCGGCACTTCGCTGTCCAGTGCCGCCTGTCCCAGCCGGTCCACATAGGAGACCAGGTATTGGTAGAACGGGCGAAGGATCGCGACCCTGCCGGTGTGGTCCACTCCCAAAGTCATATGCTCCCATCGCCTGAACCGCCACCCCACGGACCATATGCCCGGCCTCTTCTCGCCACTGATCCAGTCTTTGGTGGAGGGAAAGCTTTTCCCTCCGCGCTCCAGATGATTCCGAAGAATCTCCTCCAGGGGCGGATCTCCCTGTGCCGAAAGAAAATACCACTTATACCCCTCAAGCACGTCCTCGCGGATCACGCTCATACCGTAGTCCTGAAAAGACCACAGGCTGTGACATGCACTGCATCGTACGTTCGAATGGGCCTGGATTTGATGGGGGACCGGCGATTCTGTAAACGGGGGCACCGGGTGCTTCCGATACCGGTTCCAGGACCTGACAACCGCACCCGATGATTTGACAAGGAGGCCCCCCCGCTGCCGGGGGCGCGCGGCGCCCCGGAATCCCCCATGGCAGTCCTCGCAGGAAATAAGGGGTCTTTCAAGCGCATGGCTCGGGGCGCTGCCGTCGCCCATAACGTCCTTTTTCGTGTGGCAGTCAATACACAGCAGGCCCCTT
>CAYVUX010000421.1:0-3897 GCA_964455075.1 uncultured Desulfobacteraceae bacterium
TCCTATCCTGTCCATCAACCGCCCGTTCCCATGCCATGGCATGCTCACTCAAGGCGCCAAGCACTTCCCTCAGGCCGCAAGCCCGTGTAAATGGTCTTGACAGTAAATCGCAAAATCGCTATAAAATAGACATGGAATCTGGCTGGAAAGTTGAGTTTCTGAATGACAGGGCTGAGGCCGAATTTGATGGTCTTCCAACAGAAATCAAGGCCAAGATTGTCCGCATTTCACAATTAATCGAGCAAGTTGGGGTTTTTTCCGTTAAAGAACCTTATGTGCGACATTTGCAAGGGAAAATTTGGGAGATACGTGCCTCAGGCAAAGAGAAGGCTGCCCGATCGCTTTACACGACGGTTACTGGAAAACGCGTTCTCATCTTAAGAACGTTTGTCAAAAAAACACGCAAAACACCAAAACGGGAAATTGAAACCGCGCTTCGGCGAATAATGGAGTTCAATCGTGGGAAAAAGACTGGAAGACAAGCATAAAGAATTGCTCAATGATCCCAATTACAAAAAGGCCTATACCCAACTCGAAGAAGAGTTTCTGGTTGCCAAGGCGCTTATTGAGGCGAGAAAGAGTGCGAACCTGACACAGAAGCAGGTGGCTGAGCGGATGGGTACGACACAATCCGTTGTTGCCAGAATGGAGGCAGGAAAGCCCCTCCCCAGCCTCAAGAGTGTTGCCAGGTATGCAGCGGCCGTGAATAGCAAAATTGAATTAAAGCTCGTACAAGAAAATAAGTAGCATCTACCTTCAGCATCACCTCTGCCCCCCGCCCTCTGCCTTCTGCCCTCGGTCTTCCGCCTTCTGCCTTCCGCCCTCCGTCCTCCGCCCTCCGCCCTCCGCCTTCTGCCCTCCGTCCTCCGTCCTCCGCCCCCTGTCCTCTACCTTCCGTCCTCTGTCTTCCGTCTCCCGTCCTCTGCCCTCTGCCTTCAGTCCTCCGCCTTCCGCTAGGCCGAAATCCTTCCTTGAGCTTGACCAAATCGGGAAACGGCCTATCTCCACCCTCGTTCGCTGCCGCACCGTTCATTTATGCGACGGCCGGAACCCTTTAACAGGTATGCCGCCATGATGGCGATCCCGAGTGCGTCAAAGCCGAAGCCCACAAGGTTTCCCTGCCGGCCGGGCACGAATGTTTGATACGCTTCGGTTGTTCCTGCAAAAATAAGCAGTATCGCAACGCAAAAGCCGGTTTTGAACTTCCGGCGGCGGTCCATTGCCGGCAGGGACATCCACAGCAGGTAGGTAAGCCCCAAAAAAAATAAAACGTGACCGGATTTCCGGAGGATCTGGTTGATGAAGTCATTGGTTATGGAAGCGCCGAGCGAAGGAACACCGCTCAGATACATGGTAAAGGCCGCCAGAAAGACAAAGGGAATGAGATACCGATAATTCATGTTATCCGCCGCGCAGCCGGATCATGGATTGCAGCGTTTTCAGGATGATAAAGGCATCGAGAAAAAGCGATTGATGGTAGAGATAGAAAAGCTCGTATTCCAGCTTTTCGTACTGGTCCGCCTCGGTGTTCACATAGTCCATGTTCACCTGGGCCCATCCGGTGATTCCCGGCTTCACCTTGAACCGCAGCCTGTAGAAGGGAAATTTCCGGGCGAAATCTTCGGCAAAGTGCTTGCGTATGGGCCTGGGGCCCACCAGGCTCATCTCCCCCTTGAGCACATTGATGAACTGGGGGAATTCATCCAGCCGGGTCTTGCGCAGCATCCGGCCCACGCGGGTGAATCTCGAATCGTTTTCCGCGGCCCAGCAGGGCCCTGTGCGCTTCTCGGCTCCCACCACCATGGTGCGGAACTTGAGAAGCGTGAAGGGCTTCTCATTAAGGCCGAGCCGCTCCTGCTTGAAAAGCACCGGACCACGGGAATCAATTTTAATCAGGCCGGCGACAAAAAGAAGGACCGGGGCGGCGGCGGCAAGGACGACAGCGGAGATGACGACATCTATCAGGAACTTCGCGTGCTGGTACAGCGCAGGCCGGAACGGATGGGAAGGTGCGGTGAACAGAAGCCAGTCTTCGGTGATGTCCTCGGCGGGCACACGGCCCAGGGCGATCCGATAAAAATCGGGCCCGGACAGGATATCTTTTCCCTGGAACTTGAGATCCATGAGCCGTTCCCTCACGCCCGGGCGATCCTTAAGGCTTTCGGCGATCACCACGGCATGGCCCTGGCAGTGGGTGAGGGCTTCGTCAAGGGATGCATAGACCGGGGCCGGCTTCCCGGCCTTTCCGGGCGCGGCGCCGGGAGACAGGACCACCAGACCGTCCAGGGAGTATCCGGAGGCGGCGGTGGAGAGGAGACCAAGGAGCTTCTCCACCGTCTTGTTCCAACCGACGACGAGCAATGACAGGGCTCCGCTCCCGAAGGAGCACCTTTTGTAGAAAGTTCGCCATGCAAAAAGAAAGAGGATCATAAGCAGGAAATGGAGCGCAAGAAGAATTCGGCCCATTTTTGCTTCGGGAAACGCGAAAGAGAGCACCGCCATGGCCGTGGTGGCCGTAAGCACCGAAAGGACAATGTTGATCAAGAGGACCTTCTGGTTGATGCTTGTCTTCCAATCGTAAAGCCCGAACACATAAAAACAGGTCAGATAAACGACAATCCCCGCAGCCACCAGCCACGTCAGCCTGCCGGGGAGACTCGCGAGGTCACCCTGTTCATAGTAGGCGATCCGGAAAAGATACGACAAAACAAAGACGAGGAAGACCAGCGCGGCGTCGCACCCGAGAAGCCGGATTTTCTTTTTTCTTTCAGGGCTGGATAAATAGGCTTTCATTGAGAAGGTGCAGGATGGTATCGAATCGAGAGGAGAACGGTTTAAGCATTACCGCCAATCACCCGGCCATTCAAAACACGCAGTTCACGGCAAGCCGTTCATGATGACATCAACAATCCGCCGGGCCGCGCAGCCGTCTCCGTAAGGACTGACTGCCTTCGCCATACGCCTGTAGGCCTTGCTGTCGTAGAGGAGGGTTTCCGTTTCCCGGACAATGGCCTCTGCGGAAGGACCAATAATTTTGGCTACCCCGGCTTCCACAGCCTCCGGCCGCTCGGTTTCCGTCCGAAGGACGAGGACCGGCTTGCCCAGGGAAGGAGCCTCCTCCTGGATTCCGCCGGAGTCGGTGAGCACAACGGTAGAAAGACGTATAAGGTGTGCCATGACGTCATATTCGACGGGTTTGACGAGCCGAATATTCTTGATGCCGTCCAGCCTTTCATGCACGGGCTTTTGCACGTGCGGGTTGAGATGTACGGGATAGATGATCAATACTTTGGGATTTCGTTCAGCCAGGGAACGGAGGCCCGTGCAGATTCCTTGGAGCCCCAGGCCTTGATTTTCCCTCCTGTGCGCGGTTACAAGCACTATTTTTTCGGCTCTTGTTTCCCGGCGCTTGCCGTTCAAGATGGAATGAACGGCTGGGGGTGCGGGTCTTTCGAGGATCATGTGCAGGGCGTCGATGACCGTATTTCCGGTAACATGGATGATGTCCGGGGAAACGCCTTCTCTGAGAAGACTCTGTCGGGCGCTTTCGGTCGGCGCGAAGTGGCATGCACTCATTACCGAGGTCAGACGGCGGTTCAGCTCCTCGGGAAATGGCGAGTAAAGGTTGGTTGTGCGCAAACCGGCCTCTACGTGACCGACGCGAACGCCGTGGTAGAACGCGGAGAGTGCGGCGGCCATGACGGTGGTCGTGTCCCCCTGAACAAGCAGGATGTCCGGCCTGATGTCTTCGAGCACCTGCCCTACCTGGACCACCACTCGTGCAGTCAAAGAATCCAGATCCTGGTCCGGTCGCATGAGGTCGAGGTCAAGGTCGGGCACGATGCCAAAGAGCGCCAGGACCTGGTCGAGCATCTCCCGGTGCTGGGCGGTTGTGCA
>CAYVUX010000422.1:0-3891 GCA_964455075.1 uncultured Desulfobacteraceae bacterium
AACCGGGAATTCTAATTGTCGCCGGAGGGAAAAAATAATTGACGTCAGTCACGCGCGTGTTATTCCCTACTTCACCACCTTGCCTGTTACGGGGTCCATGATCGGCAGATACATATCGCTTTCACCCAATGGCGCCGGATTGTTTGCCGCAAGCCAGGCGTCCAGGACCTTGACGTGCAGCAACCGGGTGCCACGGCCGACGGAAGGGAGCTCGCCAGCCTTCATCGCCTCATAGATTCTGTTCTTACCCATGTTGCAGTACTTCGCATCCTCCTTAACTGTGAGCCAAGGGCTACGAATCGCAGCACCGCCTTGGATGGGGATCACTTTCATAGTTGATCTTTTTCTCCATGCCCCGGCGCGAATATGGCGCGGGTGGGCGAATCGATTCTGCCAAAAGGAGCCAAAACCGGCCGCAGCGTCCTCCAACAGCCAGGCCAATAAGGCGATGCCATGGGGCTACGCCGGCAAAATGGGTCCACGGGAAAAGTGGCGGTACGGGTTCTCAAATGCACAGCACGCGACCTATCAAAAGAGCGTAGGCTAGGGTCAGGTCTTTTAGGCAGTCTTTACTTTTCATAGGCCTTTTCCTTCTTCTGGGAAGATATCCTCTTCGGGAATGCCCAAGGCTTCGGCGCATCTGGCACGTACCTGGTTGTCGGAACGTTTCCCGGCAAGGACTTGGGACACGTTGCAGGAATGCGAACCGAGCTCCATGTACTTGATATCATTGAGGACCAAGAGCGCCCGTCGGATCTTCGGGACGGCATAACCCACCTGCCGCAAAAAGTAGGCTGCTGCACGATTTCATGCTTCGTGAAAATTTTTTTCTTGAAAAGAAGTTTTCATTCTGTCATCTTGAGCATAGGGATTTTCGCCTAAAACAGTCGTGCTTATTTGTTAAATAATTATTTCTCCGAACCATAAAGGAAGGATTTAGAAGATGTCAAGCAATAAAGGTAGAATTGTTTCGGTGACTAATCGAAAATATGCATTTGAACGAACTCCGAAGTTTGCCGAACGACTTGAGGTGATGCAGCGAACCTTAGGCATAAACAACCGGCAGCTTGCCGACAAACTCGAGATTTCCCCCAGTTATCTGAGTGAGATCAAGTCAGGGCGCAGCTCGGGGACGGGTGTGAAACTCTGGAAGGCCGTACAAATGTTTCTCCCGGAATGGCAGGAATACCTCGCGGGCGCCAGCCCCATTATCCCGGGCACCAAAGATGAGGAAAAATTCTGCCCCTACTGCGGCAAAGCTTTTCAGGAGGAAAACGAGGATACGCGCCACGTGCTGAAAGTGGACGACCCTCTGGTATACACCATCCTCAAAATGATCCATGACCTGCTCAGCGGGACGCGGGAGACTTTGCCCGTGGACAAACGGACGCCGGGCGAGGTGCAGGAGGACTAACGCTCATGCCGGTTTACACCAAAAAGGACGGCCGCATTTTTTGTGTCTATTACGACGGCGGCCGCCGCGTGTGGGAACCCTTCGGACGTGGAAAGATTGCCCGGCGGAAGGCCGAGCTGCGCGACCTCGAAATCAAACTCACCAAAAAACGCATAGAAAATAAGGGCGACGACACGGGGAAGCCAAAGCAGGTGATCCCTCCCATCATGCTCACCTACGAGAAGCTCGTACACATCTATACTTAACGACGAAGGCAAACACCTGGCGGCCAGCACGAGGGAGAGCCTCCTTTGCGTGCTCAAGAATTACATCATGCCGGTCCTGGGCAAGGTCCCCCTCTCAGCCATCGACATTGCCCATTGGTACCAGGTGGAAAGCATTATGAGAGAGCGGGGTTTACAACAGTTTACGATTGATGTGAATTACGCGAGGGCTTCGCGCATCCTGAGTTACGCCGTGGAGCGCAAGCTAGGAATCAACCACCACCCCTGGCATGGCCAAAGGAAGAAGAAGCCTAACAGACGCCGCAAAATCCAATTGCCGACCACCGAGGAGATCGCGGCGATCATCGCAACCGCCCACGGTACGCGGTTTGCCTACCTGGGCTGGATAGTCGAGACGATCTATTTCACGGGAGTAAGGCCGGGCCGGGAAACGCTCGGCCTGCGGTGGGAAAACTTGGACTGGAACCGCGCTCAGCTCCGGGTTTTTGCGCCCAAAACACAAACATGGCGGACCCTGGATCTGGACCCGCCATTCATGGAACGCCTGACGGAACAACAACGTGCCTTCAAGACCGCCTGGGGGCGCTGCCCCGAAGTGATCTGTCCCGGCAACCACGGGCAGCCGCTGCGACGGACCGATGGCAATGCATGGCACCAGCTCTTGGCCAGAGCCGGTGTCCGCGACAATATCCGCCCGTATGACCTCCGGCATTTTTTCATCTCGTGGTGCCTCGCGTCCGGCAAGGACATCATGCAGGTAGCCGAAATGGTCGGACACGAGACACCGCGGATGATCGTTCAGGTCTATGCACACCTGGTCAAAGAGCTGCGCGGCAACCGCTTGCCGAACATGCCGAATCTTCACGATGGTAGACAAACGGTAGACAAAATCCCGCCTGATCCGCCCTTTTCTACAGTTTAAGTGATTAAATTTACAATAAAAAGCCGAAAAGGCAAAAAGCCCTTTACTTGTAGCAGCAGTACAATTGATTTTCGATGATCGCCACCTTGTCGTTCAAGAACCTCGACTTATATCCTGCATTTCTCAGAATCGTGTAGGCCATTTCCGCCCGCAATCCGGACCGGCAATGGGCGATGATCTCCTTGTCCTTGGGGAGTTCCGTCAGACGCCTTTGCAGATCGTCCACGGGGATGTTCACGGCGCCAGGGATCGTCCCCATGGCGGCCTCCGCCTGGGTCCGTACGTCAAGGACCAGTTTCTTTTCCGGCCGGTTCTTAACGATGTTGACAAACTCATCGCCGGTTATCTCACCGGGATGGGGGCGGGGGATGTAAAAGATCTTTGTCCTCACCATTCCGGACTGGATGGCCCCGCCTCTCTCGATCCACGCGGAGTATCCGCCGTCGAGGACCGCCACGTTGTTGTATCCCCAAGAAGTAATCTCCTCGACCACCGGAGCCATTTTACCGCGATCCGTGCCCTCTCCGTAGAGAACGATATAGGCCTTTGTGTCCAGTGGGAACTGTTCTCTTTCCTCAATCACGTTATCCAGGGCAATGGCCACCGCTCCCTGGATATGCCCCTTCTCCGCCGCCTCCGGACCGCGGGTGTCGATGCTCACAATGTACCCGAGTCTCTTGGAAACAAAATCATATGTGGTGAGGGCGAGATTTCCATCCTGGACCCACACCGGCATTCCTTCATGATAGACTTTCACATTGGTGTACCCGAAGTTGGCCGCCATCCTGGCAGCCATGGGGCTGAGCACTCACCTGAATCCGCCGCAGTAGAAGATCAACAATCGGTCCTTGTCCTCCGGGAGCATCTCCTTCATCTCCGCCATCTTGGGGAATGGAATGGAAAGGGCCCCGGGAATATGCGCCTCCTGGTACTTGATTCCCGGCCGGGAGTCCACGAGCGTAAAATTCTCCGAATCCTCGGCCACTAGCTTTTTGAGCTCCTCCGTGGAAAGAAGCTGGCCTTCCTCCACTTTGATCTCGGGCTTCGCCACGATCTCCGTGGCCACCAGGTCCTCTCCCTCTGTCTTGTAATGAACCCTGACCGGGATGGGAGCTTTCAAGCTTTTGATTTCAGGCACATTCACCACCCGGGTCTCCGGCCGGTACTTCAGAATGCGCATGTCTTCATTTACTTGGACCTGGATAGAACCGGCCTTGCCCGAACGGCTGTAAAAGTCGCCCGCCACCACGTTCTTCACATCCTTGAGCTCTTGGTGACAGTTCATGCATTTTTTGGACACCATCGGGGCGTTGATCTGTGACTCGGCCTCC
>CAYVUX010000423.1:0-3888 GCA_964455075.1 uncultured Desulfobacteraceae bacterium
GGGAAGACAGTGTCCTTGAGGCCGTGAATAAAACCGTCGAAGCCTTTGGAGCCGTGCACTTCGCGGTGAACTGCGCAGGGGTGGGCATCCCCGCCAAGGTGATCGGCAAAGAAGGGCCCATGAGCATGGACCATTTCAGGAAGGTTGTGGAAATCAACCTGATGGGGACGATGAACGTCGTGCGACTCGCTGCGGAAAAGATGCTCGATAACACGCCGAACGAGGACGGGGAGAAGGGGGTGGTGGTGAACACGGCCTCCGTGGCGGCATTTGACGGGCAGATCGGGCAGGCGGCCTACAGTGCTTCCAAGGCGGGCGTTGCAGGGATGACGCTTCCCATTGCGCGGGAGTTTGCCGAGTACGGCATCCGGGTCATGACCATCGCACCGGGCATCTTTGACACGCCCATGCTGGCCGCGCTCCCGGAAAACGTGAGGGAGGCCCTGGGTCAAATGATTCCGTTTCCAAAGCGGCTGGGGAAGCCGACCGAGTTTGCCGGTCTTGTTCGCCACATCATAGAGAGTCCCATGCTCAACGGGGAGGTCATTCGGCTTGACGGCTCCCTGAGGATGGCGGCAAAGTGAACCCGTGACCGCCGGAGGATTCTCGGCCCGGATTGTAACACAGAGGGGAAAGAACGGGGATGGACTTCGATTTGACCGAAGAGCACAAGATGATCCGTGACATGTC
The DNA here is from genome assembly GCA_964455075.1 of uncultured Desulfobacteraceae bacterium. Taxonomy (GTDB): domain Bacteria; phylum Desulfobacterota; class DSM-4660; order Desulfatiglandales; family Desulfatiglandaceae; genus CAYVUX01. The sequence continues at coordinate 691 of CAYVUX010000423.1, forward strand.
CCGGGAATTTGCAGAAGAAGTGATTATGCCCCGGGCCGAAGAGATGGAAAGGACCGGCGAATATCCCTACGACATCCTGGATCGCATGGCCGAACTGGGCATGATGGGGATCCCCTTTCCCCCCGAGTATGGAGGGAGCGGAGGGGACTGGGTGGGGACCCATATATGCATCGAGGAACTGTCCAGAGCAGACATTGCCATCGGTGCGCTCCTGGATGTGACCACAAGCGTGGTGGGGCAGGAACTGCATGTGTTCGGCACCGAAGCGCAGAAGACGAAATGGTTGCTCCCCATTGCCCGGGGGGAGGAGATCGGCGCCTTCGGGCTCACGGAGCCTGATGCGGGCTCGGACGCAGGGTCCTTGAAGACCAAGGCCGCACGTTCGGGAAACACCTGGGTGCTGAACGGAACCAAGCAGTTTATTACGAATATCGGTCTCAGGAATGCTTCGGTGCTTCTGACGGCGGCCGTCACAGAGTTGAGGCGGCAGGGAAAGAACGTGATTTCCACGTTTATCATACCCGCGGATACCCCCGGATTCCGGCTGGGGAGGCGTTACGACAAGATGGCCTGGCACGCCTCCGCGACGCACGAAGTGGTCCTGGATGACTGCGCAATCCCTTTGGAAAACCTTCTGGGGGACCCCAAACGGGGCTTTGCGCAGCATCTCGCCGTGCTTGAGACGGGCCGCATCAGCATTGCGGCGATCGCCGTGGGAGCGGCCAGGGCGTGCCTGGAGCGGTCCAGGCGCTACGCCCTGGAGAGAACGCAGTTCGGCCGTCCCATCTTCGACTTCCAAGCGGTGCAGTTCAAGCTGGCGGACATGGCTGTGGGAGTGGAACTGGCGAGGAATCAGTACATGAAGGCGGCGTGGCTCAAAGACCGCGACCGGAAGCACACCTTCGAGGCAACGGTTGCGAAGCTCTACGCCTCGGAGGTGCTGGAAAAGACGGCGAGCGACGCCGTGCAGATCCATGGGGGGTACGGCTGCATGAACGAGTACCCGGTATCCCGCATATACAAAGGGGCCAAAATTCTTCAGATCGTGGAAGGGACCTCCGAAATCCAGAGGATGATCCTGGGAAGAATCCTCGATCAGGCGTGAGGCAGGCAAAGAACCCGCCGCGCCGTAACCGTTTCCGGGGAAAGGAATCGAAAGATGACGGAGAAGACCTCGTGGACTGCAGGTGGGATTCTGGCCATTTCGGGCGGCTACTGGCAGTCTTTTGCGCTTCACACCGCGGTCAAGCTGGGTATATTCACCATCCTTGGGGAAGACCGGGTCTCCGCGGCGGGGGTTGCGGCCCGGCTGGACGCGAGCGAACGGGGCGTGGCCCCGCTGCTCAACGCGCTTTCAGCCATGGGCCTGGTGGTCAAAAAGGGGGAGATCTACAAAAACACGGAGGAGAGCAAGCGCCTCCTGGCCAAACAGGCGCCCGGCTACATCGGCCACATTATCATGCACCATCATCATCTGGGCGAATCCTGGGGACGTCTCGATGAGTCGGTTCGGACTGGAAAGCCGGTTCGGGTGTGGGAAGAGAAAGACGAGGAAAGGGAGAGCTTCCTCATGGGGATGTTCAACCTGGCCATGGGCATTGCTCCCGGTCTTGCCAAAGAAATCGATCTGGCCGGAAGGAGGCGCCTCTTGGATCTGGGAGGAGGCCCTGGAACATACGCCATTCATTTTTGCCTGGAGAATCCGGGCCTCAGGGCCACGGTCTTTGATCTCGCCGAGACGAAGCCGTTTGCGCTGAAGACGATCGAGCGTTTCGGCCTCCAGGACCGGGTGGACTTCGTATCGGGGGACTATGTGACCGAGCCGATTCCAGGGCGGTACGACGTGGCGTGGCTCAGCCATATCCTCCACGGGGAGGGTAAGGAGGATTGTCGCCGAATCATCGACAAGGCGGTGTCCACCCTGGAGCCCGGGGGGCATCTCCTGGTCCACGATTTCCTGCTGGAAAACACCCTTGACGGCCCGCTCTTTCCGGCGCTCTTTTCCTTGAACATGCTGGTCAACACGGCCGAGGGAAGGGCCTATTCGGAAAAAGAGGTGATGACCATGCTCACGGACGCCGGACTCAAGGACCTTCAAAGGCTTTCGTTCCGGGGTCCGAACGACTCGGGAATCATTCGGGGCTTCCTGTGACCCGGGATTTCCTCACCCTGATCAGCCCCGGGGTCCGGCGGAGCGGCCGTTCCACACGTCCTCCTTATGAAAAGCCCTGATGGGCTTTCCGCCGGATCTCTCAAAGGCATCGATCCAGTTTGCGACCCGTTCCTCCCCGTATTCCGCCTTCCAGGCCGCCACAATGGTTTTAACCGGGATGTCCGCGAAGGTGCCATGGTCGGCCACGTACTCCATGAATTGGCGTTTTTCCAGGTTGAACGCCTGAAACAGGGAATCATTGCGACCGTCGAACTCGAGCGGAGCAACCCGATGTCTCCTGCAGAGTTCCGCATTGAAGGCCGGGGTGGCTTTGACCCAGTGTCCTTGGAGGAAGAACTCCACGTATCCATGGTACACGAAAAGGTCGGAGCCGATGTATTCGATCAGCTGCCGGGTCGCGAGATGATTGCGGACATCGGCGAAACCGATCCTGGAGGGAATTCCGAGTGCGCGGCCCGCGGCACAAAGGAGGGAAGCTTTGCACACACAGTATCCTCGGCTGCTTTTGAGCACATTGCTCGCGCGATAGTGTTCGGGTTTGTAAAAGGGATAATAAGGGTCGTACCAGATGCCGTCGCGTACGGCATAGTAGATCTGCACAGCCTTTTGGGACAAATCCGGAGCATCGGCCGAAGCCTTGTGTGCAAAGGCCGTGACCGCGGGGTGGTCGCTGTCCAGAATGGGAGTGGGTTCCAGGTATTTCCTGTCTATCATTTCGAGTCCCCTCTGTCGCGCGGCCCTTCGTCGACCGCTCTGCTCGAGATGCTCGGCCCCTTCGGAGGGACTCGAGTTGGCGCGTGGTGTCAAAGCGGGATGCACCGCTTGTGAATGTGAATGCTTTCCGTCCCGCAAGGGTCTACAAGAGGACTCTCCCGGAAGGCCCGCCGCTTTTTTCTTGACGCGTAGTTACGTTGTAGCTAGGATGTAGTTAATTCGTGTCGGACGCCCGAAAGAAGGGCTTCCAGCATTATTTAAGGAAATCAAATTTTTGAGTCCTTTTCAAGTGTGTTTTTGAATCCCGCAAG
>CAYVUX010000424.1:0-3884 GCA_964455075.1 uncultured Desulfobacteraceae bacterium
ATATTGTATCGGCTGCACGAAGCATGTTATGGGCCCGGATTTCGGTCTGTACCTGTTGCCGTTTCTCCATATCCCCGGTCACATGGCCCTGGGCTTCCTGTATGGCCTCGGCCACCTGTTCATCTGACAGAAGATGCGCGGCCTCTACGGTGATCCCCGTGCACACGCCCGTATACAGCTCTTCGGCCGACACATTGACCATTCCATTGGCATCGATCTCAAATGTCACCTCCACCTGGGCCTTTCCCCGGGGAAGCGGCGGGATGTCATTCAACTGGAAGTTCCCTAAGCTGATGTTGTCCACAGCCATTTCGCGCTCCCCCTGGAGCACGTGGATATCCATAACGGGCTGGTCATCCACTGCATTGGTGAATATCTGCCCCGCGGAAGTAGGGATGGTGGTATTGCGGTGGATCAACCTTGCAAAAAGTCCACCCTCGGTCTCGATGCCGAGGGACAGCGGGGTGACATCCACCAGTACCACATCTTCTATCTCTCCGGTCAGGATTCCAGCCTGCACGGCCGCACCAATGGCCACCACCTCGTCCGGGTTGATCCGGGCGTAGGGCCGCTTTTGAAACAGTTTTTCCGCCAGGTCTCTGATACACGGCATGCGGGTGGACCCGCCCACCAGGACGATCCGGTCAATATCCGCAGGCTTCATCCCGGCATCGGCCAGGACCTGCCGGGTGGGGGCCTCCAGTTGGCCTCTCAGATCATGGCTGATGGCCTCGAATTCGCTCCGCTCCACCCAAACGTGCGGCGCCCCGAGCCCTTTTTTTCCTATAACATCAGGGGATATACAGACCCGGGTTCCGGGTCCATAAGAGAGTTCCCTTTTGGCGTTCTCACTCATCTCTCTCAGATGGTAAAGTCTCTTCTTATCCGACTTCAGGTCAATTTGGTGTTCCCCGAGAAACCGGGCGGTTAGGTGATCGACCAACCGGTCATCCCAATCATCCCCGCCGAGCCGGGTATTGCCGTTCACGGCCTTTACCTGAAACATGCCGTCCCCCAGTTCCAGCAGGGAAACGTCAAAGGTCCCGCCACCCAGATCCCATACCAGTACGGTCTGGATCTGACTCCGGTGAAGTCCATAGGCCAGAGCCGCGGCCGTGGGCTCGTTGATGATCCGCATCACATCGATTCCGGCGATGGTGGCGGCCTCCCGGGTGGCTTGACGCTGAGCATTATTGAAATAGGCCGGAACCGTGATCACGGCCTTTTCCACCCGCGATTTTGTGTGGCTTTCCACGTCTGTTTTGATTTTTTTCAGAATAAAAGAGGAGATCTCCTGGGGTGAATAGGTCCTGCCGCTTACGGAGATGCGATAATCCGTCCCCATATGTCGTTTGATGGAGGTGACGGCCCGTTCCGGCGCAAATGCTGCCTCGGCCCTGGCTGATGAACCCACCAGCGGATCTCCTTTGGCTGAGACCGCAAACACGGACGGGGTCAGATAGTCCCCTTCAGCGTTCTTGATGACCCGGGCCCGGCCGTCTTCGATGACGGCGGCTACCGAGTAGGTGGTGCCCAGGTCTATGCCGATGGCACGGGTCATGGGGTCACCATTGGCGCATCAGAAGGCGGCATATACACCTCCTCTGCGAGGTGTATCCCCAGGTCCCCTGTGCATTTGTCGATGGCCTGCCGTAAAGGGTCAATGTCTGAAGTTTTCAGCCTGGCGACCTTATCCTCCCCCAGGAGGAGCCACAACTCGGGCTGGCCGGCCCCTTCCGCCTCAGAAATGCTTTCGTGGATCATCATCCCCTTGATGTGGTCAAGCGGCGTCTCGAATAAAACCTCATCAAAGCCCCCATGATGGAGACATAATCGTTTCGGGGTCAGGCAGAACCGGCCGTACTGCCAGGTATCAAACAGGCCGCCTGTGGTATAACAGGCCCCCGGCACCTTGAGAATAATCTCTTCCCCTTCCAGCAATGCAGCCTCCTGCCTGACCCTGCGGGCCTCTTCCCATGCGCGGGTCCTTTCATCCCATGCCTGCATAATGCCGTATTGAAGCATGGTTTCCATGCCGGCCAGGGCCGCTCTCAGGTTGACCCCGATCAGAGGGATGCCCGCCACGGAGACAATGAGGTCGGCATGGATCACCAATCCCTTATCCAGTACCCGATCCAGGAGGTCAACTAAGGTTGCGTGGGTGTCGCGTTGAGGCTCCATCACCATTGAGGCTCACGGCACATCGGCGTCTGAGCTGTTCAGATCGGTTCCCTCGACTGCATTCACGAGATGTTTCACGGTCTCGGACATCTCCTCGAGAGGAGCTTTCTGCAGAAATGCATCGATATCCAGCTCATCCAATCCGTCCACGGTTTCACGCGCTGCCCCTGAAACCGCAATTATTTTTGTGGCTTCAGGGAGAAATCGATCTCTTATCTGCCGGATCACCTCTCTGCCGTCCAGTTTGGGCATGTAGATGTCTACAAAACAGAGATCCATTGAGAATTGCGCCACCTGTTCGAGGGCCTCGTGCCCGTCAAATGCCTTGAATACACGGTAACCCTGTTTCTCCAATTCCTCTCCCAGAAATTCGACAAAAAACACGTCATTGTCTGCAACCATAGCCGTTTTTGTCATTTCTTGCCTCCTAAGGCCGGTTGTGCCCCCAACCAAAATTTCGCGGCCTGTGCGGTAAATACAGGTTTTCCTCACTGTCAAACAAAGGAATACGGCGGCCAGGGTCCGGTAAAACGAACAGAAAATCCTTCCAAAACATCGATCTGTTCCAGCTCATCTCCGAGTTTTTCAATACGGTTCTTTGGAAGAAGACACGAGAGATTCATAAGCATCCACAGGTGTTTATTCGAGGTTTTTTTTGTCTTCTCGATATGAAGCTCGCTGGCATAGGGCTTGATCTTTTCATAAAAGGTCTGGAAATATTGATCCGCCCGTTTTTCCATCTCCTTTTTTAACAGGTTCTCCAGCTTCTGCCTGTACATATAGGCAATACCCTTGGGTTTGGATTCTATTTCCTCCTGCAGCTTTTTGATTTCTGTGCTTTCCCCGACAATCTTTTGTGAGATAATCCTGCTGTCCCAAAACACTTGTATGCCGTACTCTGCATGATCTCTGACTTTTTCAATCTTTGTTTTCAGGGCATCATAATCGTGTTTGAGCCAGTCCTTCAGGTGAGTATCCGGATCAGTAGTGGCATCGCCCCGGATAATAGTATCAAAGCCCATGGGAACGACCGTACCAAATTCATTCCAGGCCTTATCCACCACCCCCTGGTGGGCCAGGACCCATGCCTGGACGCGCGCCTGATCGTCGGACTCATAGGGCATGGCGGGGCAGTTATGGACCACGGCACACACATCCCTGTACGGGATCGTATACACCTGTTCACCGTGAATCCCCACCCTGCCAAAGTTCACAGGGCGTTGGCCTTGAGCAATGCAGTAGAGGTATCGTCCATCATGTGGTTTCTTTTTCATCCCACCGCTCCGGGTTGATCATCTTGTCTAAGACATCATCCACAATATTGTCCAGACCGTCCCGGACCGATTTCACAGATTCGGTAATGCCCTGCTCTGTTTTCATCTCCTCTACAGCCGTATCCAGATCCATCAGGGCCTCGCCCAGGCGGTTCACCTCTGCTTCGGTCAGGCTTCCTCCTTCCATCCTTTTCAAGGCTTGGAGCCTCAGGGCGTCTGTGATGATCTCCACCAGGGCCACCACCAGCCCCAGGACCCCGTGCTTTAGATTCTTTTCATCGATATCAATGGGCATTATTTGGGCTTCGCTGTCATTTGGCTTCGCCGTCATTGATTGTCATAATACGTAATATCTCAATAAGTGGGGGAAGGTCCCTATAGGGGTGGGAAACCCTGGTTACCCAGGCTCTCCCCCCTCCGAACCGGACG
>CAYVUX010000425.1:0-3871 GCA_964455075.1 uncultured Desulfobacteraceae bacterium
TTCTGGATCCCGGATCGCGGCCTGTCCCGGACTCCGATCCGGGATCCGGGATGACGAATTGCGACACAGCTTCTTTCCCCGCAATAACGAGTCAACCCTCAGGCCAAAATCAGAATGCCAAGATTTCCCACTCCCTTCCAAAGATATAAGGACGAAAGAACAGGATAAATGCTTTTGCAGCCGCCAGGTATCCATTTGCCGGAAGAACCGTAAAAAGGCTTCACTTTGCCGTCTTTCAGATTCAGCGTATCCCCGACGCAGAGGACCTCGTCGTGGATGAGGTAGGACATTTGCCCCGGCGTATGCCGGGCGAGGCGATCACTTCCACCCGAATGCGCCCCACCTCGATCATGTCGCCGTCGTGGATGCGGTTCGTATGCCGGGTGATCTCAACGGGGCTTTTCACGGGAAGGATTCCGAGCAGCGTCTTTCTTGGAATCCGGCCCTGAACCAACCGCATTTCCGCTTCACTCAGATAGACCCGCGAATGCCGGAACCAGTCCGGCTTTCTGCCACAGTCCACGCCGCCGGCATGATCCATATCCGCATGGGTCAGGAAGAGGTGCGTCACCGAAGCCGGATCGAGGCCTACCTTTTTGAACTCCGCCATCAGATGCCAGCTGCTCCGCTATCCCGCATCTACGCAGAGGGTATTCTCGCCGTCCGTGTACACGAACAGGTTCACATCGCCCTGATCGTTGACGGCGTAGAGATTCCAGTGGATCTTTTCCGTCGGTGCCGATCTCCAGAGAAGCCCCTTGCCGAGACGGGCCATCAGCGCGGCAAAGCCTGTAATCACATTCCATCGCATACCTAACAGGGTCCCCTTTTCCTAGTCCCCTATGCTTGTGACCACCGGAGCAACTCCTGCTCTCCTTCATATGTCCCGAGCAATACAAGTTCGGCATTCTCCTTGATCGGCGCTTTTGGGTCGGGATTGCTCGTCATGGTTTCGCCTGCCTTGATAGCCACCACCGAGCACCCTGTTGTCTCCCTGATCATTGACTCTGCCAGGTTCTTGCCCACAAGGAAGGGCGGCGCCTTCAGGCGAAAAACATTCAGACCCTCGGCCAACAGCAGCGTGTCTTCGTTTTTTAGGAAATTGAAGACCGCGTTGGCACCCAGGGAAGGATAAGACATAACGAAATCGGCACCCGCACGGTGAAGCGTCGACACATTCCGCTCCAGATTTGACCTGCTGAGGATTTGGATATCCGGCCTCAGGCTTCTCAGATATTTGGTCAAGTAGATATTGGTGGCATCATCGTGGGTCGTCAGCAGCGCGGCGGGGGCCTTTTCGATCCAGGCACTTTGCAGTGTTCGAATATCCGCTGCATCTCCCAGGACATAGTTCTGGTCCTGCGCTTTCCGAGGATTCTTTTCGATGATCAGGTAGCTCATCTCTCTCTCCTCGAATTGCTCGGCAATAGTATGCCCCACTCGTCCGCCTCCAATAATCAAAACCGGATTCGCCGTTAGATGGCACACGTGATAAAAGGAGTAGATGTCGTCATAGGCCGAGATGTTCTCTTTGGCCCCTGCAAGCATCAATACACTGTACCGTTCGATCCTGCTCTTTGCAGTAGGTATGCTGAACTGTCCGCGTTCCCACAACCCCACTACACTGACGCCAAATTGTTCTCTAATCCGGCTTTCGGCCAGCGTTTTTCCGACCAGGGGCGTTCCGACAGCGGGAAACTCGGCAAGGATCAATCCATCAAATTGCGTGATGATATTTGAACGGCAGTCCCCACCCACAGTCCAGGCGGCCAGCGAGCGGCCCAGCATTTCGTGGAGTTTCAGGACGCGCGTACTCCCTGCCATCTGCAGGATGTCTTCCGAATGGGGCGAATCTGCGGTGGTGATAACCGGCACCCCTTCGGTCATTTCCCGAACGGTAAAGGCGATGTTGGTATTGATCTCGTCTCGATGGGTAGCGACCACCAGCGAGGCTTTGTTGACTTGCATCCGGCGGTAGGTTTCCGGATCGTCGATCTCTCCCAGGGCAACACGGACGCCCATGTCGTAGAGTTCAAGGGCATGTCGCGGGTCTTCCACAATAACCACATAATCATAGTTGTGATTTTTGAGCTTTTTGATAAGGGAAATGGTCATAGGGTCATAGGCCATAAGGATCACGTGATCCCTGGTTTCCGGTGGCAGGGATTTGGGGGTCCGCTTTCTCGATTCGGCCTCCATCCAGGGGGCATAGAAGAACTTGATAAAGGTAAATGGAAGGAGTGTTAGGAGAAAGAGTACACCGGACATAAGCACCATGATGGAAAAAAGCCGGCCCAAATCAGAATGGAAAGTGATATCGCCGAAACCCAGGGTGGTCATGACCGTGAGAGTCCAGTAAACCCCGGTGATCCAGGAATAGTCCTTTCCTTCATAGGCCATGAGGAGATGAAAAAGGATGCTGTAGAAAGCGACTAGGCAAGTTAAAACGAATAGAAATTTTAAAAGTTGTATTATATTTTGTTTAACACTTTCCCGGTATACAAAATAACTCAACATAGAGGGCAAATATTTCACAGGCTCTCTCCTCAAGTCGTTTACGGCTTCCTTGAAAGTGCCGGGTGGATATTCTTTCAGATTAATAGGATACGCCCCCACTCAATTGGTGCAACGGGTTGAGACTCGTTCAAATTAACAGAATCAATCTTGCCGGTCAAATTTAGGGGAAAGCCTGAGTATCCCGATTTTTAAGGAGCGGAATAGGCAAAAGCAGGCCGAGGCGCTGTCACCGTATATATTTCCCCGCAAAGACGGGAGGGGGAGAATTGCGGACTTCAGGAAGGCATGGGCCAAAGCCTGCAGGGATGCCGGGATCGGCAATAAGCTGTTTCATGACCTGGAGGGCTTGCCGCCTTCCAGTAAATCTGCCTCATACGCGCTGACACATTGAAAATCATTTTATTACAACACCTTGCAATGGCTCAAGACCCCATTCTCCGCGTCCCTTGCGGGAAATCGTTTTCTCCACATTTTCCCCAAACAGAGAACGGACGCGGGTTCGATTCCCGTTTGCACATCAAACGCGGTGATATCGTAACCCAAGTCTGAACCACAAAAACCCACGCACTGGCCATATGCACATCCACTACGTATATGGCCGGGCTTTTATCGCCAAGGGACTCCGCCGTCTTAATGACATGCTCGTGTGTGCTGATTTTAAAGACATTTTCAGGCGGATTGTGGAGTCTGTCGTCTCCCGTCACTTCCAGCACGATACCGTCAAGAGATTGAAATCTTTCCGGCGTGATCAGTTCCTCTCTGGTTGGTAAACCGTGAGTCGTTCTGAAAAGCCTGTACACTCCGTTCTCGGTCTCAAATTGATGAGAAAATGACATTATTCCCCGTCCGCTACGCCACGGGCTTTTTCGGCGAACAGCATTGACAGCATAACGGTGCTCATGAATCGACCTTCACCGGCGTCTTGAACCCAGGAGGCTTTATGGCAAGCACCGAACACGCAAGCTGGTCGAGAATGGCTTCGGCGGTATTACCGATGATCAGCCCTGATATGCCAGTGCGGGCGACCGTGCCCATGACTACAATATCCGCCCGCAACTCCGCCGCCAGAGGCGCGATCATCTTTTTTGCCGGTCCCTTGGGCAGATGGAAGCCGGGCGAGAGGTAATCATAAGCTTCCTTGCCGATCCAACCGCGCAGTTGTTCGGCCAGCCGGTAAAGTTCCTTCCTGTGGCGCTCATGCTCTCCTGTAACGTAATTGGTCACGCCTTCCGGAGACACGCCGCCCCTTGATACTAACATTCTCTCAGCAAGAGCTTCCCAGGCATGGGTGATGTGCAGAGAGGCAGAGTCTGACAGCGCCAGTGAGGCGGCCAGTTCCAAAATCTCGCGGTTA
>CAYVUX010000426.1:0-977 GCA_964455075.1 uncultured Desulfobacteraceae bacterium
AGAAGGGGGTTTGGCCGGTCACGGATTCGCCCGTGATTTTCCGCTGGGAGGATTCCGGAAGGCCCGACAACATGAAAGGTTACGGGGAATGAAAAGAGTACGGGTTTGGATTGGGATGGCTGTGGTAACGGTTCTGTTCATGGCGGCAGTGGGCGCTGAGCGGGGTGAAGAGCGGATTTTTGCCGTGGAAGACCGAATCCCACTGGCCCTGTCCGGCGGGCTCACCGGGCGCATGCCCACGGGGCCTGGATTTCACCCGTTTCTGCGAAGCGCAGCTCGTTTGGGATACCGTCATGGCCATTCACGCGCTCGATTATTTGAATGCCCACCCGGAATCGAACATGGTCATCATCGCGGGTAACGCTCATGCCTGGAAAGGCGGAATCCCTGCAGAGATTCGAAAGCGCGGCGATGTGCCCCACCCCGTGATTCTGCCGGAAATCGAAGGATTCATCGAACCCGGCAAGGTCGGCAAGGAAGATGCGGATTACGTTTTTCTCAAGCGATAGATGGCTTCCTTGCGGAATGTCCTGCCTGAGTTTGACCCTTTCCGGCACAGGACCTCTCGGAAGGAAGCAGGCGGCAAAGAGGAGCAGATGGAGGGCTTTGCCCTCTTCAATTGGGAGGAAGATTGTATAAGAAATCGAGCATGTTCAAGGGGCCAAGGGCCGCGCATCTCCGCCATGAATTTTGGATCTGAGAAAACGACCCATGACATAAAGGAACAGGGCAATTCCGAAGGCGTAAGGGATCGCCTGGAACATGTATCCGAAATAAAACATTCTGGATGAAATAGGGGAAACCGTTGAACGGGTTGCTCGGTAGCGACTCAAAATCGTGTTGTCGCCGTCATGATATTCCTGAACGACCTCTATGACTTGATCTGACGGAGATTCCTCAACGACTCGATAGGAAATCCGAGACGTTTCGGTACTTATTCTGCCGCTCGGATTTGACATCAGATAAGAAATACCGCC
>CAYVUX010000426.1:987-3854 GCA_964455075.1 uncultured Desulfobacteraceae bacterium
CCTGCACGCTCCTCAAAATAGGGCAATTCACTCAAGCGGATTCGGCGGAAAGGCTTGCCATTTACTCCCGGCTCTGCGACGATCATAAAAGGGGAGTGAACTTTTTGGCCTTGGCGTGCCTCTCGTTCGTCCAATTTTGAAATGATCTTGGTACCTAAAAAAACGCCGGCTGCGAAATTAATGGGAAAAAACCAGGTTGTCCCTAGGACAACGGCCAGAAAACGAACCCACTTCACGGCTTGAACCTCATATCCGGGATATCTTTGAAACCCTCTCTTGCCTTTCCAATCCGGTGTTTTCATCAGGAGGGGCTGGTATTCGGAATACTACAACGTATTCCCGCGGTCAATCCTTCCCGGGCGAACGGAGAGGATGATGTGTTCCGGGAGGAATCGCGTCCTGAAAGGAGGAATCAACCATGTCCAAGCTTTTTGAGCGCACCTCCATCAACGGGATGGAGCTGAGAAATCGATTCGTCCGTTCGGCCACCTGGGCGGGGTTGGCTTCGGAGAAAGGAGAGGTAACGCCCGAACTTAGGGATCTTCTGGCGGCCCTTTCCAAGGGGCGGGTGGGCCTCATCATTTCCGGGCACGCCTACGTCGCCCCCGAGGGTCAGGCCGGGCCGTGGCAGCTCGGAGTTTACAGCAAAGACCTTCTTCCCGGTCTGAAGGAAATGGTCGGGGCGGTGAAGGAGCACGGCGGACGTTTGGCTCTTCAAATGGCCCACGCCGGGCTGATGGCCCCTACCAAGCTGACAGGGCTCCCTCGCCTGGGGCCTTCGGCCGCAGGGGAGTTGCTGAAACACGTGGGAAAGGAGATGTCCGTTGAGGAAATCGGGCGGACAGCGGATGCTTTCGCCGCGGCGGCGGCCTTGGGGAGAGACGCCGGCTTCGACGCCGTTCAGATCCACGCGGCCCACGGGTATCTCCTGAGCCAGTTTCTCTCGCCTGCGTTCAACAAACGTACGGACGCATACGGAGGTCCCGTGGAGAACCGGTCGCGCTTTCTGCTCGAGGTTCTCCAAGAGGTGCGAAACGCGGCGGGGGCGGATTTCCCGGTGCTCGTCAAGATGAACTGCGAGGATTTCCTGGAAGGAGGGTTGACGCTGGAAGACTCGGTCGAGGTCGGGGTTCTCCTTGAAAACGCGGCAATCGACGCCATCGAGCTGAGCGGCGGGACGCCGCTCTCGGGCAGAGAATCTCCATCCAGGACCAAAATTACCACCGAGGACAGGGAGGCGTACTTCCAGGAGGCGGCCAAGGCGTTCAAGAAGCGCGTGGGCGCGCCGCTTATTCTGGTGGGCGGAATCCGATCGTATGAAACGGCTGAAAGGCTGCTGAAGGAGGGCTACGCGGATTACATATCCATGGCGAGGCCGTTTATTCGGGAGCCTGGCCTGATCGCGCGGTGGGAGAATGGAGACAGGACAAAGGCGGCTTGCATCTCGGACAATCAGTGCTTCGGCCCGGCCCAGGCAGGGGAGGGTGTCTACTGCGTGGTGGAAAAGAAAGAAGAGCAGAAGTAGGTTGAAAAATGGTTGGATTGGCCTAAATTATTCCATGCTTGTCTCTCAGTAGGACGGATATACACGATCAAGGCCGGCGGTGAAAACGAGGGGGTCATGGTATCGGAAACGGGTTTTCCCCTTGACAAGAAAATTTGTTTTTCTATATAAGCCAAATTTGTGCATTTTTTCACTTCCCCGCATGCCCGGGTCGTGAGAAAGGATCGTGTAGGAGGCCTCGGGGTGTTCGGCAGCCCGATTTTTCGAGCAAGAACAGGTTGATCTTTCCAGAGCGCGGAGAACGAGACGGAAGCATCGGGCTTTTATCCGCGGAAACCGCGAGACCTCTGAAGAATCGCCTTCTTTTACGCAATTTCCGGTTTCGCCGGGCGAGGCTTAACCATCGAGAAACTGCAATGTATTCGGATGGTTATTCCGTCTCAGGCGGATTGGCCGTCTTGATCTTGGGACAACGAAGACAGGCGGTCAAAAAGTCTGAAGACGCAGGGGAATCAGAGGAGTTCACCAATGTCGGAACAGAAATCCATGAACGTGCAGGGAGCCGTGATGGTCGTCGGCGGGGGCGTTGCAGGGATGCAGTCGGCCCTGGATCTGGCCGATGCAGGATTCTACGTTTACCTCGTGGAGAGGTCCCCGGCCATAGGCGGCGTCATGGCCCAGCTGGACAAGACCTTCCCCACGAATGACTGCGCCATGTGAATTATCTCCCCGAAACTGGTCGAGGTCGGCCGGCATCTGAACATCGAGCTTTTGACCCTTTCCGAAGTCACGGGCATTCAAGGGGAGCCCGGGAATTTTGAAATCGAGCTGCTCCAGCATCCCCGCTTCGTGGACATGGACAAGTGCATTGCATGCGGGACCTGCGCGGAGAAATGCCCCAAGAAGGTGGACGATCCATTCAACCAGAATCTGGAAAAGAGAAAGGCCGTCTACGTGGAGTATGCGCAGGCGGTCCCGCTCAAGTATGCTATCGACAAGGAAAACTGCATCTATTTTGCCAAGGGCAAATGCCGTGCCTGCGAAAAGTTCTGTCCCACGGGAGCCATTGATTTTGAGCAGAAAGAAGAAAAGCGAACCGTCAGCGCCGGGGCGGTGATCCTGGCCCCCGGGTTCATGGCTTTTGATCCGAAGCAGTACGCCACCTACCAGTATGCCGTATTTCCCAACGTGGTCACCAGCATGGAGTTTGAGCGGATCCTGAGCGCCACGGGACCCTATCAAGGGCATTTGCAGAGGCCTTCGGACAAGAAGGCTCCGCGGAAAATCGCTTTCTTCCAGTGCGTCGGATCAAGGGACATCAATCATTGCGATCATGCCTACTGCTCCTCGGTCTGCTGCATGT